>NZ_JACAQY010000008.1:0-22692 GCF_013386835.1 Pseudomonas sp. IPO3774 | reverse complement strand
TTGCACTCCGCTACTCCACTGGGTCACTCACAGGCGTCGCAATAATCGCCTTCAACTCACTGGTCATCGGGAATTCCAGGTTCAGGCCCTTGGGCGGAATCGGCTGCTCAAACCAGCGCTGGTAAATGCCGTTGATCTCCCCCGAGCTGTACAGCCCGGCCAGGGTCTCGTTGACCACCGCGAGAAACTGCGGGTCGTCCTTGCGCACCATGCAGCTGTAGATTTCCCGCGACTGTTCTTCCCCAACCACCACCCACTTGTGCGGGTCCCTGGCCTTGGCGCGCTCCCCGTAGAGCAACGCGTCATCCATGTAGAACGCCGCCGCCCGGCCGGATTGCAGCATCTGGAAGGCTTCGCCGTGGTCCTTGGCGCTGATCACCGACATGTTCAGTTTGTGATCGACGTTGTAGCTCTTGAGGAACCGCTCGTTGGTGGTACCGGCGGTGGTTACCACGTTCTTGCCTTGCAGGTCGGAGAAACTTTTGATGCCGCTGTCGTTGGCGGTCAGCAACTGGCCCTTCACGTAGATAAACCCGTAGGAAAACGCCACCTGTTTCTGCCGCTCGGCGGTCACGCCGGTGGAACCGCATTCCAGGTCCACGGTGCCGTTTTGCACCAGGGCTATGCGGGTCTGGGAAGTCACCAGGTTGTACTTCACGTTGAGCTTCGGCACACCGGTTTTCTGCTGGATACGCTCGACGATCTTGTTCGCCAGCTCCACCGAATAGCCCATGGGCTTGCCGCTGTGATCCCCCACATAGGAAAACGGCACCGAGGCATCGCGATAGCCGAGGGTGATGCTCCTGGCGTTGGCGATCTTGCTCAGCGTGCCTTCCAGGGGGGCTTCGGTTGCCTGGGTCTGGGCGCTCAATATCAGGGCCAGGAAGAGTATGGGGCTGCTGCGCAGCCCGACGGGGGACGAGCCCCCTCGCCACAGTTTTTGCATTGTTATTCTCCGTTTTTGTTTTAGTTATGGACGGCGCACGGCAATGACGCTGATTTCAACGAGCACGTCCGGTCGCGCCAACTGCGCCTGCAACGTGGTACGCGTCGGTGCCTGCCCCGGCGATAGCCAGGCGGACCAGACTTCATTCATCGGCGCAAAACCCTCCTGGATATTGTTCAGGTAGATGGTCGCATTCAGCAGATGATCCTTGTCGCTGCCGGCCTCGGCCAGCAGTGCATCAATCCTGGCCAGCACCTCTTCGGTCTGGGTCTTCACATCGCGGCCTTCGCCCGGCACCTGGCCGGACAGGAACACCAAATTCTGAAAAACCACGGCGCCAGACAAGCGGCTGTTGCTGTTGATTCGGGTGATGGTCATCGAAATATCCTCAAGCGGCACGGGGCGCGAAGCCCTGCATATCAATGGAAGTGGTGTGCCGGCCAATCAACTCGGCCAGTACCTGGCCGCTGCCGCAAGCCAGGGTAAACCCGAGGGCGCCGTGGCCGAGGTTAAGCCACAGGTTGCTGTAGGCGCTGGCACCAATCAACGGCACGCCGGTCGGCGTGGCCGGGCGCATACCGGCCCATTCGACCGCGTGCTGGTAGTCACCGGCCAGCGGGAACGTCTCAAGTGCCTGACGTTTAATCAGCGCCAGGCGCTTGGGTTCCAGGCGGGTGTCGAAGCCGACAATATCCACCATCGCCGCCACCCGCAGTTGCTCACCGATGCGCGCGTAGACGATCTTGCGGTCGTAATCGGTGATGCTGATGTTCGGCGCCTGATGCTGCGCGCCAATCGGCACGCTCAGGCTGTAACCCTTGAGGGGATACAGCGGCAGTGACATACCCGGCAAGGCCAGCTCGGGGCTGCGGTGCCCGGCGGCCAGCACCAGGTGCTGCACCGGCAAGACTTCACTGCCCATTTCGATAGCCTGCACGGCGCCTGCGCTGTGACGAATCGCCGTCACCTTGCGCCCCAACAGGAACGTGCAACGCCCCGACGCTTCAAGGCGCGCCGCCAGTTGCTGGCAGAACCCATGGCAGTCGCCGACCTCTTCATTGGGCGTATAGATGCCGCCGGCAAAACTGGCGCTGTCCAGGGTCGGTTCCAGCCGTGCGCAGTCCGCCGCCGAGAGCACTTGCTGTTGCAGCGGGTCGGTCACTTTATTCAAGGCGCGTTCATAGCTGTCGAGGCTGCGAAAGGTCACCAGCTTGCCGTTGCGCCGCCAGTGGAAACCGCCCAGTTGGTCTTCTTCACGCCAGCGTTGCAGGGTGCCCTGGCTCAAGGACGCCAGGCGCAGCAAGTGGGCCGCATTGCGCTGGTTCACCGAGCCACGGCAGGCGCCCAGAAACGAGGCCATCCAGCGCCACTGCGCCGGGTCCATGCGCGGGCGCAGCTTCAGCGGCGAGTCACCGCGCAGCATCCAGCCGATGGCTTGCAACGGTACGCCCTTGTCGGCCAACGGCGCGACATAGCGGTAGGACAGTTGCCCGCCGTTGGCGAAGCTGGTCTCGCTGCCCAGGGTTTCCCGGGCTTCGACCACCGTCACCTGCATGCCGGCACGCACCAGCGCGTAGGCACTCGCCAGGCCGATAACCCCGCCACCGATGATGCAAACCTGCTGAGCCATGTGCGTCCCTTAACCGTGCGATGTCAGGCTTGAAGGTTAGAGGCAGGTGACAGCGGCGGGACAATGAATAAAGATGGGTCACCCATAAACAAAGGTTATGGACTGCCCATGCGCTTGCGTCATATCGAAATCTTCCAGGCCATCCGCCAGACCGGTTCCATCAGCGCCGCCGCCCAGTTGCTGCATGTCTCGCAGCCGGCGGTGAGCAAGGTGCTGCAGCACGCCGAGTTGCAGTTGGGGTTCCCGCTGTTCCTGCGCATACGCGGCAAGCTGCAGCCAACCCCGGAAGCGCTGGCGCTGGAGCGCGAAGTCGACAAGGTGACCGAAAGCCTGCAAGGCGTGCGGCGCCTGGCACAGAACCTGCGCCGCGAGCCGGGCCAGAGCCTGCGTATCGGCGCCACACCCGCGCTGGCCTTGTCGTTGCTGCCGCCGGCCATCCGCGAATGGACCCAACGCTACCCGGACATCGCCTGCGAGCTGTCCAGCGCCCACAGCCGCGAGCTGGTGCAAAACCTGTTGATGCGTGAGGTCGACGTGGCGCTGACCCTGCAACCGCCCGATCACCCAGGGCTGAACGCCCAGCCGTTGGCCCACGGCGTGCTGGTGGCGCTGGCGCCGCAGGGTTACTGGAAGGAAAACGAGCTAGGCAAACCGTTGCCGCTGATGGCCCTGGCGGGCGCGCCGTTGATTGGCCTGTCCAGCGCCGACCCGTTGTCGGCGAAGCTGGACAGCTACCTGGAAGCGGTCGATCCACCGCCACGGGTCAGCATCGCGGTGCAGACCTATTCCCTGGCCAGGGCGATGGTCGAATCCGGCGCCGGGCTGGCGGTGATTGATCCGTTCACCGCCCTCGGCGCATCACCGGCCACTACTTGCATTCGCCCCCTTGCGCCGCCGCTGCCAATCACCTTGTACGCCCTGACCCGCGCCGACGAACCGCCGCCGCATATGCTGGCGAGCCTGCTGGAGATCTTCGGCAGCCGGGCCCAGGAGCAATTGGACCGGCTATAACACGTACCCCATGATCGCCACGAAATGCAGCAGGCTGCCGCCAATCACGAACAAATGCCAGATCCCGTGGGAGTGCCGCAGGCGGTCCTCCAGGGCAAAGAAAATAATGCCCACGGTGTACAGCACCCCGCCCGACGCCAGCCAGGCAAAACCCGTGGGGCCCAGCGCAGCAATCAGCGGCTTGACCGCCACCAGCACGATCCAGCCCATCACGGCGTAGATCACGATCGACAGGATCCGCGCCTCGGAGCGTGGCTTGATCTCCTGCAGGATGCCGATCACCGCCAGCCCCCACACAATCCCGAACAGCGTCCAGCCCCACGGCCCGCGCAGCGTCACCAGGCAAAACGGCGTGTAACTGCCTGCGATCAGCAGGTAGATCGAAAAGTGATCGACCTTCTGCATGATCGCTTTCTTGCGCCCGCGCACGCTGTGGTACACGGTGGACGCGCTGTACAGCACCAGCAACGTGAAACCGTAAATGGCCACGCTGACAATCTTCCAGGGGTTGCCGTCCATACTGGCCACCACCAACATCCATACCGCACCCACAAAAGCCGCAACCGCCCCGAGCAAGTGGCTCCAGGCGTTGAATCGTTCCCCGTGATACATGTGTCACTCACCTCGAATAACGGTTATCACCTCGACCATTCTGACGTCACCCACCGAATATCAGGTAACAACCTTTCTTCATTTGCCCAAATACACACACCGATGGATGATTCGCTTCATCCTGTGGGAGCTGGCTTGCCGGCGATAGCGGTGTATCAGCAGCAGATACATGTCTGACCCAACGCTATCGCAGGCAAGCCAGCTCCTACATAAAAGCCCCTCATCGGTAACGCCCATGCCCGACCTCGAACCTGCCCAGCCCCACCCGAGTCTGTGGCAGTTGTTTTACAACTTCGCCATGGTCGGCCTGTTTGGCTTCGGCGGCGTGATGCCCTGGGCGCGGCAGATGATGGTCGACCGCCGGCAGTGGGTCAGCGAACAAGGCTTCAACGAGTTGCTGACCACCGGCCAATTCTTCCCCGGGCCGAATATCGCCAACGTCGGCATCATCTACGGTCGGCGCCTGCACGGTTTGCCGGGTGCGGTTGTGACCGTGGTCGGCTTGTATCTGTTCCCCTCGCTGATCACCGTGCTGGCCGGCTTCGCCTATGCCAAATGGTGGAGCCATGACGTGGTGCAGCAGATCTTCGGCGCGGTGATGCCGATCGCCACCGGGCTGATGCTCGGCACCACCTTGCGCCTGCTCAAGGCCATGCCGCGGACCCTGGCCAACTACAGCGCGTTCGTCCTGACCTTCGTATTGATGGCGGTGCTGGTGCTGCCGTTGTGGATGGTCCTGCTGATCTGCATTCCTAGCTCCCTGGCCTTGAGTTTCATGGGCAAGCAGAAGGTGGCTGGCTGATGCAGAGCGTGCTGTTTCACCTGATGATCCAATGCGCGCTGTGGTCGCTGATGGCGATTGGCGGCAACACCGTGGCCCTGAGCGATATCCACCGCTACACCGTCACCGACATGAACTGGATCACCGACGCCCAGTTCGTCGCCTTCTTCGCCCTGTCCCAGGCATTGCCCGGGCCCAATGGCATGTTCCTGGTATTTATCGGCCAGCAAGCCGCCGGGTTGCCCGGCGCCCTGGTGGCCCTGACCGCCAAGCTGGTGCCCTGCTCGGTGCTCACCTACTTCGGCGCCGGCTGGCTGGAAAAACACACCAAGACCCCGTGGGTGCAGCGGGTCAAAGGCAGCCTGCTGCCGATCTCCATCGGGCTGATCCTGGCCGCCAGCTACATCCTGATGAACAGCCTGGAAAACAACGCCACCAGCCTGGTACTGACCCTGGCCAGCGCTGCCGTGGTGTATTACACAAGGCTCAACGCAATCTGGCTGATCATCCTCGGCGTGGTGTTGGGCCTGTGCAGCGCATGGCTGGGAGTGAACTGGTTTTAGGGGCACAATCGACGGCATTCGAACAAGAGTCACGCCCATGCTGATCGACGAAGAGTTCACCCTCAAGAAGCTGGAAATCTTCCTGGCGTTCATGCGCACCGGCAACCTGGCGCGGGCGGCGGCTGAATTGCAGACCAGCAACGTCAGCGTGCACCGGGCGATCCACTCCCTGGAAAACGCCCTGCGCTGCCCGCTGTTCAAGCACGAAGGGCGCAACCTCACGCCGCTGGAAAGCGCCTATGTGCTGGAAGAGCGTGCGCAGAAGCTGGTGCAGGATGTGGTCGACAGCGTGCGGGTGACCCGCGAGGCCGCCGGCTTTTCCGCCGAGCGCTTCAAGCTGGGCTCGCTGTATTCGCTGACGGTGAAGACCGTGCCGCAGTTGATCATGGGGCTGAAGATTCGCCGCAGCGAGCTGAATATCGACCTGATCCTCGGCTCCAATTTCGACCTGCTGTACAAGCTGAAGAACATGGAAGTCGACGCGATCCTGATCTCCCTCGACGAGCACGCCAACGATCCGGACTGCGAGCAGATCGCGCTGTTTTCCGACGACATCTTCCTCGCCACCCCGGCCGATTCACCCTTCGACCGCGAGCAGGAAATCGACCTGGCGGACGTGCGCGACGCCACCTTCATCACCCTCACCCAAGGCTTCGCCACCCACCAGGATGGCAACCGCGTATTCAAGCAGGCGGGGTTCGAGCCGAAGGTGGCGATGCAGGTCAACGACATCTTCACCCTGCTGAGCATGGTCAGTTCGGGCGTGGGTTATGCGCTGCTGCCGGGACGGATTGCGGCGGTGTACGAGAACCGGGTGAAGCTGATTCCCCTGCAACCGCGCTACCGTTTGCAGCAGCACATTGGCGTGGTGTTTCTGAAAGCCAAGGAACGCGACCCGAACCTGCTCGCGCTGTTGGCGGAGTGCCGGATGTATGCGAACCGCCAAACCTGACAATGATCCCCTGTGGCGAGGGAGCTTGCTCCCGCTCGGCTGCGCAGCAGTCGTAAAATCAGCGCCCGCGTTGTTTCAGGAAGAATGCATTGGGACCGCTTCGCGCTCCAGCGGGAGCAAGCTCCCTCGCCACAAAAGCGGTCGACACCTCTCGGGTCAGCCGACGATCCCGCGCACGATGAAGTACAGCACCGACGGCCCCAGCAAACACCCAAGCCCGGTGTGAAAGGTGGCGGTCAGTGCGCCATACGGCACCAGCCGCCGGTCCGTCGCCGCCAGGCCTGCCGTCACGCCGCTCACCGTACCGGCCAGGCCGCCAAACACCATCGCCGAGCGCGGGTTATCCAGGCCCATCCAGCGTGCCGCCATGGGCGTGCCCACCATCACCAGGATCGCCTTGATCAACCCAGTCGCAATGGACAGCGCCACCACATCCGAGCTTGCACCCAACGCCGCCCCGGTCACCGGCCCGACGATGTACGTCACCGCGCCCGCGCCGATGGTGGTCATGCTGATCGCATCGCGATAACCAAACGCCCAGGCGATACTCGCGCCCACAATAAACGGCAACACCGTGCCCAGCAGCAAGGCAATCGCACCAATCAAGCCGGCCTTGCGCGCCTCGGTGGCCTGTACTTCAAACGCTGTGGCCACGATGGCAAAGTCCCGCAGCATGGCGCCGCCCATCAAGCCGATCCCGGAAAACAGCGCCACATCCGCCAGGCCTTTCTGGCCGCCGGTCAAGGTACCGCCCACCCAGGCCAGCACCAGCCCGATCACAATCGCGATGGCTGAGCCGTGGATGCGTCCGAAGGTCAGGCGCTTGGACAGCACCACCGAAATCCACATCACCACGCCGACAAATGCAAAGGCGGTGACCAAGCCGTTATTTGCCAGGCCTTTCTCGATGAGTTCCCACATATCAGCGACCTCCCGCGACAGGTGCAGCCGCAATCAGCGGCTCTTCATCGGGCAACGGTTCGCCCTTGTGCGTGCGGCTGATCAAGGCAATCGTGCAACCGCACACCACCACCGAACCAATCGCCGCCAGCACCGCCACCGGGCCGCCGTGCAGCGCGGTGACCACGTTCTGTTGCGCCGCCATCGCCACCACCACCGGGATGTACATGGCACCCCAGAAGCCGACACCCATCTCGCATTCCTTGGTCATGCCGCCGTGCTTGTGCATCCACAGCCGCGCGCAGATCAGCAGGATCATTGCGATGCCCACCCCGCCCACGTTGGATTTCACGCCCAGCAACACGCCGAGCATGTCTCCCAGAATCACGCCGGCCAACATGCAGATCGCCAGCAACGCCACACCGTAAATAATCATGATGGTTGTCCTCAAAGTGCTTCATCGAAATTGTTGTTTTTGTGCTTCGAAAGCCTTGGGCGGCAATGCCGATCCGATAAAGATGAATACCGTACCTGTGGCGAGGGAGCTTGCTCCCGTTGGGCTGCGTAGCGGCCCTGAAATCCTCGGAGCGCTGCGCACTCCAACGGGAGCAAGCTCCCTCGCCACAGGTCATGGGTGACCCGCTCTATCTCTTGACCGACCAGCATCAGCCTTGGTGGAGCTCTATCGGTGATGGTTTCCCTCCTCTCGCAGCAAGGCCTGCAAGGTGTCCAGGCGGGCGCCTTCGAAGGCGATGACGGTGCCTTGCTCGAACACCCGGCGCGCAAGGCCTGTAAGCACGGCACCGGGAGGCAGTTCGAGATGCAGGCGCACACCGCGCTCGAAGGCGCTTTGCACGGTGCCGCGCCAGTCGACGATGCGGCACATGTTGAAGGCGAGGTCGTCGCGCAGGTGTTCGGTGTTGTGGATCGGCCGGGCGCGGGTGCTGCTCAGGTAGGTGATGCTCGGCGGTTTCAGTGTCACTTGGGCGAATGCTTCGGCCAGGGCCTCGGCGGGTTTTTCCAGCAGTACGCAATGAGACGGCACGCTGACGGCCAGGCGTTTGGCGACGCCGTTGCCGCGCACCAGATTGGCGACCGCCTTCATGGCCTCATCGCTGCCGGCGATGACCGTCTGGTTGTCGGCATTGATATTGGCCAGGTAAACCGGGGTTTGCGGGCTGTGGACCTGAGCAAGCAAGGCTTCGACGGTGGACAGGTCCGGGCCGATAAGGGCGGTCATGCCGTAGCCGTGGGGATACGCGTGTTGCATCAATTCGCCGCGCAGGCTGACGAGTTTCAACGCGTCGGCAAAGTCCAGCGAGCCGGCGATCACGGCGGCCGGATAGGCACCAATGGACAGGCCGGCGACGTAATCGGGGGTGTGTTCCAGCAAACGCGCACTGGCCACACCGGCAATCAACAGGCAGAGCTGCACGGCACGGGTCGAGGCCAGCGCTTCGGCAGAATCCAGGGTAAGCACATCCTCATTGAGGGCAGCACTGGCTTCGTCCAGCACCGCACGCGGCAATTGCTGGAGCATGCCGGGACGCTGGGCGCCCTGCCCCGGGAGTGCCAGGAGGCTGCTCATGCCACGGCCTGCCAAGGATCGAGCACCAACTGCGCGCCGCTGGCGTTCTTCAGCAGCACGCGACGCGAACCACCGGCCCATTCACGCAACGCGACCGCGCCAAAAGGCGTTTGCAGTTGCAGGTCGACGGCGCACACCGCCGTATCCAGTATCGCCAGCAGGTCCTCTGCATCGCTGCGATCAAGGCGCTCGGGCGTGCGCAGAATCAAATCCAGATCGCTCTTGGCATGCAGCGCTTCGACGCCGCTGGCCAACTCGAAACCCGCACTGCCGGTGACGCCCCAACTCTCTCCCGCCAGCACCGGTTGCAACTGAGCGAGGGCCTGCAACGCCGGCAAATCCCTTGGCGAGATCACACCGCGCAGGTCTTCCGGCACCACGCGCCGCTGCACCGCCGCCATCGGCATCACGGCGGCGAAGCGCTGCTCGCGCAAGCGCCCGCGTACCCCCACCGCTACTTGGCCCGGCGACGCGACGGCACGCCGCACCACCACCGGATGCCCAGCGGCCAATGCTTCCAGCACCCAGGCCGGCGCATCAGCGGGCGCATGCGCCGGGGTCATGCCCCAGAGCAAGTCGTGAGCGTTCACCATTGCTCCCGCAGCAGTTGGCGCACGTGGCTGGAGGCCGCGCGGTTAGTGGCGCCCAGGCGACCGCTCAGGTCCCGACCGCTGGCCTGCACATCCTTGATCGCCTGCACCAGGCACTCGCTGACCCGCGCCACATCTTCGCTGGTGGGCTGCTCGATCTGGCTGACCGACAAGGTCTCCCAGAGCAAGCCGAGGCTGGCATAGCTGTCGATGTCATAGGCCATCGGCGGCACGCTGGCGGCCAGGGTTTCCAGCTCTTCAACACTGCGCAGGGTTACCCGCGCCGCCGAAGCCTTGCCCATGGCATGCACCATCACGCCGGGGTCGCGCAGGGCAATCAGGCGGTTGGCCTGGTAACCATGGGCGAGGAAGGCGCCGGACATCGCCTTGCCCACCAGCAGCGCGATCACCGGGTGACCGGCCAGGCGGGCACGGGCGTAGCTGTCGGCAGCGGCGGCCAATGCCTGGTGAATGCCCAAGGCCTCTTCGCGACGACCGTAGGCCTGGCTCGGCACATCCACGATGGCAATCAGCGGACGCTTGTCGCCGGTGTTGATCGCCTCATCAACCGCCTTGGCCAAGCCCCAGCCTTCCAGCAAACCGACTTCACCGTTGCGAGCGCGAGGGAAGCGGTTTTGTGGGTCGGTGACCACCGCGATAAAGCGCACTGGCTGATCACCGAGCACACCGTCGGCAACTTTCAGCGAGTTCGGCAAACCGCTCACTGGCGCTGCGTCGCCGCTCAATGCGTTGAACCACTGCAAACCTCTCATGAGCGTTCTCCCTGATACAGATCGCGAACCGTCGCCGGGTCGATTTGCGGTTCGGCGTTCAGTGCGGCCAGGCGTTCCAGATAGTGATCAACCTGACGGCTGCGCTGGTTTTCCGGCAAGCCTTGTTGCAGCAGCTCAGTGATCTGCTGCTGAATCTGCGCCACGTCGTCGGCCACATACCGGTCGGCCAAGCCACTGTTGAAACGCTGCTCACCGCCGGTCAGGCTCCAGATGAAGGGCCGGTCACGGGAGTCGTATTCTTCAAGGCCGGCTTCCTGCTCGATCACCTGCGGGCCGTTCAGGCCAAGGCGCGCCTCACGGGTCACCAGCAGATAACTGCACAAGCCTGCCGCGATGGACATGCCGCCAAAACAACCGACGCTGCCCGCCACCACGCCGATCACCGGCTGGTACTGGCGCAGGTCGACAATCGCCGCATGGATATCGGCGATGGCAGCCAAGCCCAGGTTGGCTTCCTGCAAGCGCACGCCGCCGGTTTCCAGCAGCAGGATGGCGCGCGTCGGGATGTCGTTGCGGTTGTCTTCAGCAGCCAACTCCAGTGCACCGGCCATCTTTGCGCCGCCGACTTCACCGAGACTGCCGCCCTGGAAATTGCCTTCGATGGCCGCGATGACCACCGGCAAGCCGGCGATGCTGCCCTTGGCGATCACCACGCCGTCATCTGCCTGCGGCACCACGCCCTGGCGGCTCAGCCACGGCGACATGACGCGCTGGAACGGGTCGATCAGTTCGCGATAGCTGCCCGCGTCGAGCAAGGCCTTGGCCCGTTGCCGGGCGCCGAGTTCGACGAAGCTGTGTTTGTTCAGCAAGTCAGTCATGACCGATCTCCTCGAAGCCTTGCTCCAGGCGCAAGCGCACCACGCCGGGTGTGGCGCCGAAGTCGTGGATATCGATGTTCAATGCGGGGGGTGTCTGTTCCTGGAAGATCCGTTCGAACAGATGCTGCCAACGCAGCTGCGCACCGTTCACCGAGGTCTGCACCTGGATCGTCAGGGTGCCGGCGGTGCCCGGTTCCAGCAGCACTTCGAGGTCGCCGGAGCCGACGCAACCTACCAGCGCGCGGCCCTTGGCGGGCTGCCCGGCGGGGAATTCAAAGGATAAGGTTTCCATCACAGCGCTCCGTCGAGGCGGTCGATAAACAGGCAGGCGGCCAACAGATCGGCGGCGCCACCGGGGGAGGCATTCAGCGCCAGCAGTTGCTGGTCCAGCTCATGCAGTTGGCGGCGGCCGGCGAGGCTTGCGCTGCCGCCGGCGTCCAGTACCGCTTGGGCGCCCTGCTGCATGGCCTGCAAGCCTTCAGGACCGGCGCGGTAGAGCACGCAGGTGTCGGCCAGGTCCGTCATGATCGCCAGCAAGGCATCGAGGCGCGCGTTCTGTTCGCCGTGTTGTTGCAGGCGGCTTTTTTTCAGCTGTGGCAGGCCGCGCTGTAGCACTGACGGGAAGCCCAATTGCGCTTCTTCGCGAGCACCGCGTGCGCCGTAGCGTTGTGCGACCTGGGCGCCGTGGCTCAGCGGTTGCGGTGCGTAACGGTCGTTGAGCAAGGCCAGGCGGGCGGCGCGCAACGTCACCGCGCTGGCAGTACAGGATTCCGGTTGCAGTGCGGCGGCGGCGACTAACAGGCCGAGGGCCCAGATCGCGCCGCGATGGGTATTTACGCCGCTGGTGGTGACGAGCATCGCCTGCTCACCTTCGCGACCGATGCGCCCGAGGGCTTCACGCAGGGGCAAACCGACTTCGCCAAATTCGATAGCGGCCTCGGCCATCTCCTTGAACGCCGGCCACAGCGACAGCGCCGAGGCGTGCATCAAGCCGAGGTGCAAATCGGTATGGGCACCGTTGCCGCGACGGTCTACCAGGGCGGGTTTCGGCGACAGGTCTGCCTCATCGATCAACGCGTCGACGGCCATGTCGGCCAGGCGTTCGGCCAGCGTCAGGTCGTGCAGTTTGAGTGCGTGCATTTACCAGCTCCTGAACTTGGCGGGCGGGTTGTACAAGCCACCGGACCACTCCACCAGATCGGCCACGCTCTTGGCGGCCAGCAGCTCGCGGGTGGCATCGGTGCGGCGGATGCCGAGGTCTTCGGGCAGCGCAATCAAGCCCTCGCGACGCATGCGTGCGGTGTCCTTGGGGTTGTGGCGCAAGCCGATGGCGGTCACCCCGGCCACGGCGGCGATCATCGCCTGGCGCTCTTCCAGGGAACGGGCCTTGTACAGGTAGGCGATGCCTTCTTCGGTGAGCAGGTGCGTGACGTCATCGCCGTAGATCATGATCGGCGCCAGGGGCATGCCGCTTTTGCGGGCGACTTCCACCGCGTCGAGGGTTTCGACAAAGGTGGGTTTACCGCCTTCCTGGAACGTCTCGACCATCTGCACCACGAGCTTTTTGCCGCGTTCGAGCAAGGCTTCCGGGGCGTCGTCGTGGCGCATGTCGAGCCAGGCGGGTGTGCTATGGCGGCGACCGCGCGGGTCGTGGCCCATGTTCGGCGCACCACCAAAACCGGCGAGGCGGCCACGGGTAACGGTGGAGGAATGCCCGTCGCCATCGACCTGCAAGGTGGCGCCGATAAACAGGTCCACCGCGTACTGGCCGGCCAGTTGGCAGAACATCCGGTTGGAACGCAGAGAGCCGTCGCGGCCGGTGAAGAACACATCCGGCCGGGCGGCGATGTAGTTCTCCATGCCCAGTTCGGTGCCGAAGCAATGCACGCTTTCGACCCAGCCACTTTCGATAGCCGGGATCAAGGTTGGGTGCGGGTTGAGGGTCCAGTTGCGGCAGATCTTGCCCTTCAGGCCCAGGGATTCACCGTAGGTCGGCAGGATCAATTCGATGGCGGCGGTGTTGAAACCGATGCCATGGTTCAGCGACTGAACGTTGTGTTTTTCATAGATGCCGCGGATCGCCATCATCGCCATCAACACATGCACGGGCTTGATGTGGCGTGGGTCGCGGGTGAACAGCGGTTCGATGTAGAAGGGCTTGTCAGCGACCACCACGAAATCGACCCAGCTCGCGGGGATGTCGACGCGCGGCAGGTCGGTGACGTCATCCACCAGTTGGTTGACCTGGACGATGACGATGCCATCGCTGAAGGCGGCCGGCTCGATCAGCGCGGGTGTGTCTTCGGTGCTCGGCCCGGTGTAGATATTGCCGGCGCGGTCGGCCATGAAGCCGGCCGACAGGACCACGTTGGGAATCAGGTCCACCACCAGCCGTGCGTAGAGTTCAATGTAGGTGTGGATCGCGCCGATTTCCAACAGGCCGTCTTCCAGCAACTGGCTGATGCGCAGGGACTGGGTGCCGGCAAAGGAGAAATCCAGCTTGCGGGCGATGCCCTTTTCAAACAGGTCCAGGTGCTCGGAGCGGCCGACGCTGGGCATGATCATGTGCAGGTCGTGGAGCTTGGCGGGGTCGGCCTTGGCCAGGGAGCGCGAGAGGAAATCGGCCTGCTTCTGGTTGTTGCCTTCCAGCACCACACGGTCGCCGGGGAGGATCAGGGCTTCCAGGGCTTCGACAATGCGCTCGCTGGGGAGCACGGCGCCATCGGCGAAGGATCGCACCAATGCGAGGCGGCGCTGCTTCTCATCGCGCCGCCGCGTCCAGCGCGAGTCGGGGGAAGTTGTTGTTGTCATGGTCGCTCCACGGGATTTGCTGTCGTGGGCTGTACCTTAGGAGGGTATTGGGGGGGCATCAATCAAGCTGGGCGGTGAACCGTTACGATTGGAGTAATGGTTAATTAGCAAATGCTGAGGCTCGGGCTCAACACAGTTCAAATGTGGGAGCGGGCTTGCTCGCGAATGCGGTGGGTCAGTTAATAAATCGGGTACTGACACACCGCATTCGCGAGCAAGCCCGCTCCCACATTTGCTCAGCGCTGTTCGGGAGAACGTGCGCAGAAGTCCCAAAATGGGAACGATCAGTTCCTTTTTGGGACTGATCTCGCTTCATCACCCAAGCCGCTATTTCTGGTTAGTCACCCACTGTTCGACCTCCTTCAATAGCGCTTGAGTATGCGCAATCAGTTGCTCCAACAACCCCTCATCCTCATCCATATACCCTTCATATTCCGCCAGGTTGCGGCGCTCGTGGCATAGCGCAAACAGTCTTACCTGAACCTTGTTGGCTGCGGTGGTATGAAGCAGGCATTGGAACACCAGATAGCGCTTGTCCGAGCGATAGCCGTGCAAGCGCAAGGCTGTGAGGGCGATTGCGTGGGCCGCGTTGTAAGCCAAATCAAAACGGCTGGCGAAAGATAATTGCGGGGTTTTGGCGTCCTTCAATCGATCACGGGCAGAGCGCATCAACCCATCACATTCCGTGCGATCCGGCGGCTCAGCCTTCAAGCCACCACTACGTTGCAGGTTCTCCAGGTTTGCCTTGCTGTCCATCCTTGGACTCCACGGGGTTTTCCCCAATCAGGTTGATCTTGTCCTGCTCCGCCACCCGCTGCACAAAACTATGACCGGCATTCCATTTGCCGATCCAGTCTTCGGGGGTATAGAGCGTCGGGTTGATGGTGCGGCCCAGTTGCTCTTCCAGCGGCATGAGCTGCTCCATGACTTCACTGTAGTTGAGGCTTTCGCCGATCAGCATCAGATCTATGTCACTGGATGAGTGCGCCTCGCCCTTGGCGATGGAACCGTAGATAAATGCCCACTTCAGTTGCGTGGCAAATGGAGCCAGTGCGTTGCGCAATGGCTCATCCAGGCTCAGGGTCTTGCGCACGATGGCCAACAGCTCCGAGTAAACGGGGCACTGCGGGTTGGCCTGGTAGTGGGTTTGGTTGCCCTGGCGCGTCACCGTCAGGATGCCTGCCAACTGCAAACGCTCCAGCTCGCGGGTCAGGCTGCCCTTGCCCACCTTTGCCCAGCGGGCGATTTCATTGGTGAAGAAGCTATGGTCGGGCTTGCCAAAGAGCAAACCCAAGACTTTCTGCTGAGTCACGGTGAATAGCGCAGTGCTAAGGGGCAGGGTTTGCATGGCAGCGACCGAAGAGTCCCAAAAAGGGAACGATAGGTCCCTTTTTGGGAACGATCAAGTTTTTAGGCTGCGCAAGAAGGAGCAACCTGCTCCAGTGCCTGATCAACCAGTAACTGCCCCAGCTCACTCATCTGCTGAATGGCCAGCACCACGCCGCGCTGGGAACCTTCCAATTCAAAGGCCAGGTTGGAAGTCAGGGCGTTGAGTGAGGCAAAGGTTTCAGAAGCGTTGGCCAGCAGGGCTTCGGTGGATTGAGAGGGGGTGACGGTAAAGAGTGAAGATGAAGCCGAAGGCGGAAAGTAATGATCCATCGCACGCTCGGCGGCGGCCTGGAGTTTGCGGTGTTCGATTTCGGTGTTGTGGGGCGGATTGGGGGTAGGTTTGAACATGATGTGCAGCTCCGATATGTATTAGGGAAGCTGACACCGTCCGCTTGCACGCGAATAAGGTGGCAGCTGTGCGCAGGTGTGCAAGACCGGGCATATCGGACCCCGGCAGACCCCAAGGGATCTCCCACGCACAGCCGCCATAAGAAATACAGCAGGCATAAAAAACGCCCGTTGAATGGCTATGGGCGTTGGTGCGCCGACATGTAACCGGACTTGCACGTCCGTGTCACCGTTTTTTGCGATGACGGACGAAGACTAGGCGCGATCGCAGGGCACAACAAGTTCATGCACAGCGCGAGAGGTTGCAGGAAAAATCCGACTGTAAAGCGCACGCCGATGCGATCGTTCCCACGCTCTGCGTGGGAATGCATCCCGTGACGCTCCGCGTCACCACAGCGCAAGACTTGAGCCTTGCATCGCCAGTTGGACGCAGAGCGTCCGAGGCTTCATTCCCACGCGGAGCGTGGGAACGATCATCAACATGTGTAGCTCAGGCCAATCCGGCCTCGACCAACAACGCCTCCAACCCCATCAAATCCGGCACCCTGGCCACATGCTCCCCCACCTGCACCGCCGCCAACTCCAGCGGGCACAACGGCACGTCCACATAACTCAACTGGCTATCGAGCTTGTACGAACGCGGAATCCCCTGGATCACCAACGCAATAAACTTCAACGTCGGCCGTCCTCCGAGGGTGTTCAACACCACAATCCGCGCCCGCTCTCCCACCACGCCCGACTCGCCACACGCGGCCTCAAAGCTGATCAACGGCAACTGCCGATCCCGCCAGGTAACCTGCCGCAAATACCACGGCGGCGCATCACTGGCCGGTTCGCCGCGCTGGAAGTCGATCAGCTCGGCCACGGCGACGTTGGGCAACAACAGGTGACGGTCGGCCAATGGCAGCAGCAAGCCGGTGAGTTGAGTTGCGCGGTGATCAAGCACGGGACTTGCTCCAGTAAGCGATGCTTTCCAGCAGCACCGACTCTTGATAAGGCTTGCCGAGGTAGTCGTTGACACCAATCGCCATCGCACGATCACGGTGTTTTTGCCCGGTGCGGGAGGTGATCATGATGATGGGCATGCGCATCAGCCGCGGGTCGTCGCGCACCTGGATGGCCACTTCGAAGCCGTCCATGCGCGGCATTTCGATGTCGAGCAGCATCAGGTCCGGGGTGTGCTCTTCCAGCACGGCCATGGCGTCGATACCGTCCTTGGCGGTGAGCACGTTCATGCCGTTGCGCTCCAACAGGCGGCTGGTGACTTTGCGCACGGTGACCGAGTCGTCCACCACCAGCACCAGCAGCGGGCGCTTTTTCAGCGGGTCGTTGAGGATCAACGGAGCGTCCGCCGCCTGGGCCGGCAACGCCGGTGGCCGGGCGCGGATATGCGCCATCAGGTCGATGATCAGCACCACGCGGCCATCGCCAAGGATGGTTGCGCCAGACACGCCCTTCACCCCGGCAAACTGCGGCCCCAGGCCCTTGACCACGATCTCCCGGGTGCCGGCCATGGCGTCCACTTGCACCGCCACGCGCCGTTCGTTGCATTGCACCAGCAGCACCGGCAGCGGCTGGTACTGGCCCAGCAGGTTCGGCCGGCCGACGGTGTGCAGCAGGTCGCCGAGGTAGAACAGTTCGTAGCGTTGGCCGGCGTATTCGTAGCGCGGCGGGTCCTGCTGATAGTGCCCTTCCAGCTCATGGGGCATGACCCGCACCAGCCCTTCGATGGTGTTCAGCGGGATCGCGTATTGATCGTCGGCACACTGCACCATCATCGCCCGGTTGACCGACACGGTGAACGGCAGGCGAATGCGAAAGTGCACGCCCTCTCCCGGCGTCGAGTCGATGACCATCGAGCCGCCCAGCTGGCGCACTTCTTCATGCACCACGTCCATGCCCACGCCACGCCCGGAAATCTGGGTGATTTTTTCGGCAGTGGAAAACCCCGGTTGCAGGATGAACTGCAACACGTCGCGGTCGCTGATTTCCAGGTTGGGGTCGAGCAAGCCACGCTTGATCGCCTTGCGCCGCACGGCTTCAAGCGGCACGCCGGCGCCGTCGTCGCGCATGTCGAAAACGATGTCGCCGCCTTCGTGGGTCAGGTCCAGGGTGATGCGGCCTTTCTCGGGTTTACCGGCCAGCAATCGTGCATCGCGGGATTCCAGGCCGTGGTCGACGGCGTTGCGCAGCATGTGTTCCAGCGGCGCGACCATGCGCTCCAGCACGTTGCGGTCCATCTCGCCTTCGGCATTGCCGACGATAAATTCCACGTCCTTGCCCAGCTCGCCCGCCACCTGCCGCACGATGCGTTTAAGCCGTGGCAGCATGCGTTCGAAGGGCACCATGCGCGTGCGCATCAGGCCTTCCTGCAACTCGGTGTTGATGCGCGCCTGTTGCTGCAGCAGGTTGTGGGCATCCTGGTTGCGGCGGTCGAGGGTTTCCTTGAGGTCGAGCAGGTCGGAAGCCGATTCGAACAGGGCCCGGGACAGTTGTTGCAACTGGGAATGGCGGTCCATTTCCAGCGGGTCGAATTCTTCGTAGCCCAGGCGTTCGGCCTCGGCCTGCTGGCGGCTGAGGATGCGACCCTGGGTCTCGGTGTCGAGGCGGCGTAGTTGATCGCGCATACGCTCAATGGTGGTTTCCACCTCGTTGAGGGCAACGCTCGCATCGTTGACCTGCTGCTCGATACGCCCACGGAAGATCGAAGTTTCACCCGCCAGGTTGACCAGGTCATCCAGCAAGTCGGCAGAGATCTTCACCATGTCGGCGGCCGGATCGCTGGCCGGCACCGCCTCGGTTTTGGTTGCCGTCAACGCCAGCGGTGCGTCCGTCACTTCAGCCGGACGCACCAGGCTCTTGATGCGCTCGATCAGCAGGTCCACCGAGCCCACCGGCATGCCCGCCGCCACCGCATCGATCATCTGCGCCAGGCGGTCGTGGCAGCCTTGCAGCAAGGCGAACAGCTCCGCCGAGGGCGCCAGCAAACCTGCCGACAAGCCCTCATAGAGAAACTCCAGCTCATGGGCCAGGTCGCCAATCGGGCCGATCTCGACCATGCGAGCGCCGCCCTTGAGGGTGTGCAGGTCGCGCAGCAGTGTCTCGACTTCCTGGCGATTTTTCGGCTCGGCCTGCCAGCGCAACAGCGCGGCGCCGGAGCTGTCGAGGATGTCGGCGGCCTCTTCGAGAAAGATATCCAGCAGCTCGGGATCACTGCCCGGCGTCTCGACTTCGGCGGCCGCTGCGGGCGCCGCTTGTCCGGTGCCTTGGCGCAACTCACGCAAGTGGCTGATCAGGTCGGAGGAGTCGCTCAACGGTTGCTGGTGTTGCAGTTGCTCAAGCAACAGCGCCAGCCGCTCATGACTGGCCATCAACACATTGGCCAGCTCGCTGGAATAGCTGTAGCGACGGTCCACCAAACCTTCGTAAAGGTTTTCCAGCTCAAGGGCCAGGTCGCCCACCGCGCCGATTTCAGCCATGCGCGCGCCACCCTTGAGGGTGTGCAAATCCCGCTGCAACGATGACAGCGGCGCTGCGTTATCCGGGTCCAGCAGCCAACGCTTCAAGGACTGGCCGGCGCTGTCGAGGATGTCCACCGCTTCCTCAAGGAAGATCTCGACGATCTCGTCATCCACCGCAAAACCCTGATCGAGCTTCGCCGTAGCGGCGCCCAGCTCGGAGATGCTCAGCGCGCGGCTGCCATCGGTCTTGATCAAGCCGGTGGCGGACGGGTCGAGGCCTTCATCCAGCAGCTCGCGCAGGGCGCGTACCCGGGCCGGCGCCGCGCTGATTTCCTGGCCGGCGGCCAGTTGGTCGAGCATGTTGATCAGGGCTTCGTGGGCCTGTTCGGCCTCGTGGAAGAAGCGCTCGCTGACCGCCAGGCTGCTTTCTTCCACTGCGCCGTAGAGGTCGAGCAAGGCTTCGCACAATTCGTCCATCGGGTGCAGGTCGGCGAGGTGCGCGCCTTCGCCGAGGGTGGTCAGTTCGTCCAGCAGCGCGCTCAGTTCCTGGCGTTCGCCGGGGTGCTGTTGCCAGCGGCGCAGCAGGCTTTCGGCGTCCAGCAGGATGTCCATGCCCTGGGCCAGGAAGTTGGCGATCAACTGCGGGTCGCGCTTGATCCGCAGGCCGGTGTTGGGCGCATTCAGCAAGGCTTCAAGCTGGCTGTTCAGCAGGTTTTGCGTGCGCTCGATCAGCCCTGCTGCACCATTGATGGCCGCGTGAGGGTCACTGTCCAGCTGGCGCACGCCGCGCTGGAACAACGCTTCGGCCTCCAGCAGCAATTCGATTTCATCCAGGTCCAGCGGCAGGCGGTGGGCCTTGTATTCGCGGGTCAGGTGATCCAGCGGGCGCGCCAGTTCGGCGATGGGCAACACACCGGCCATATAGGCGCTGCCTTTGAGGGTGTGCAGTGCGCGTTGCAGGTCATCACTGACTTGCAGCGGCAGGTGCTCGGTGGCCTGTTGCAGGAAGCGGTTGAGGCTGTCGAGGTGGCTCTGGGCTTCGTTGCGGAAGATTTCCAGCAACTGCGGGTCCAGGGCGGCCGGGTCTGTGGCCGACGGTTCGACACGGCTGGCCAGGGCGTGCGCCCGCGCCGCCAGTTCGTCTACGTCATCGCGCTGGCGCTGGGCATCGTCGGCAAAATCGGTGATCAGCTCCGGCAGCAATTCCAACACGTCATCCAGCACTGCTTGCACATCCGGGCCCGGTGCGACACTGCGCTCCAGCACGCGGTTGAGCAGGTTTTCCACGGCCCAGGCCAGCTCTGCCAACACCAGGGCGCGCACCATGCGGCCACTGCCTTTCAAGGTGTGGAAGGCGCGGCGCATTTCGCTCAGGGTGGCCTTGTCTTCCAGGCTGGCGGTGCCGGCAGGCACATAGCGATGCAGCACGTCGAGAACTTCGGCGGTTTCTTCGAGGAAGACTTCCCGCAGTTCATCATCGATGGCTTCTTCACCGGCGGGCGGCGGCAGCAGGCTGCCGGGACGCTGGAGTGCCGGCGGGTTGAGGCGCGAGGTGGGGCTGGCCAACGCATCGGCGAGGAACGGGGTTTGCTCCGTGGGCGTGTCACCCTGCTCAAGCAGTGCCTGGCGCCAGGGTTTTTCGGCCGGCAAATAGCCCAGCGCGGCCAGGCCTTCAGCGGCGACTTCCAGCACCCGTTCGCCCGGGGCGTCGTGGTCCTGGAGCATGCGTTCCAGGTAGTACTCGAGGCTGGTGAGCACATCGGCAAAATGCTCAAGCTGCGCCTCGGAAGGTGCGGCGTCGCCGACCATCAGTTGCTCGTTGACGTAGTCATTGCAGCCACGCATCAGGCTCGCCGCACGGGGCAGCGGAATCATCGCCAGCGCGCCGCGCACCTGGGTCAGCAACTCGGGCAGCGACTCCAGGCGCTGGAGGTCCCAGTGAGCCTCGATGCAGTCGATCACCAGCTCTTTGGCCTGGGTCAGGCACTGGCAGGATTCGCGGATGACGAGGTGGTGGATCTGCGTCAGGTCGGTGGTAGGCAGGCGGCTTTCTTCGCGGCGCTCCGGCTCGACAGTGCCGACCATCCCGGCCAGCGTGGCCTCGACGTAGAGCAACGCACCGGCAACGTCCATCAATACCGCATCGTTGGGTTCGCGCTGCCCCTGGGCCAGGCCGAGTACCACCGCCAGTTGGTCGATGATCACTTTGCGCGGCTGGCCGAAGCCCAATACCGCCAGGGTATCGGCGATCTGCCGCAGCGGCGCCAGCAACGCCTCAAGGTCCGAGGCGTGCTGACGGTCGCTGCGTACGAACAGGTCCAGGCGTTCCTTGACCCGCACCAGCTCCTCGCACAACGCGCCGAGCACCGAGCCCATCGCGTCGCGGTCCGGGCCGGCCAGGCGGGCGCGTTCGGCGTCCACCACGGCGCTGTCGGGCAAAGCTTCATCGAGGCCATATCGTTCTTTCAAACTTTGCATCCGTGGAGTCGGTCGGGTGACTTTGGCGACGTAGAACAACAGGCTCTTGAGCAGCTCATCCGGGGCCGGGGTGTTGATCCCGTTGATGCCCTGGATCAGCAGGCGCTTGAGTTCCTTGTCGCAGGCCTTGAGCAAACTGCGCAACGCCGGGCTGTTGGCAACCACGCCAATGAGCATGCCTTCCACCAGCGCCGAGGTCACCTGCCACAACGGTAGCAGCGGCGCACCATGGCACAGGGCTTCGAGGCGGGCGAAGACCCGCGCCATGTCTTCCAGGTTGCTGGGGCCGTGGTCTTCGCGCAGCAAACCGACCAGCGCCTGTTGCAGCATCTGCCGCCACTGGCGCAGCAGCTCGGGGAAATCCTCTGGCGTGCGCTGGGCCAGGGCGTCTTCGGGCAGCGGCGGGATCACCAGCAGTTGCGGGCTGAACAGGCTGGTTTCCGAGAGCAGGCTTTCGCCGCGCACGCTGCGCAGGTCGTTGAGCAGCGGCAGCACCACCAGGGGCAGGTCGCGCCGGGCGCTGTGTACGCGGTCGAGGTACAGCGGCAGTTGGCCAAGGCCCTGTTGCAGCAGGCGAATGCCTTCGTCGCGCTGGCTGACGCGCGCGCCTTGCAGGGCGAGGGCCAGTTGTTCCATTTCTTCAGCGAACAGGGCCGCGCCGTAGAACTCGACCATCAACAGGCTGCCATGCACCTGATGGATGCATTCCAGGCACTGGCCGATGGCCTCGCTGCTGCTTTCTTCAACATAGGCGTCCAGCGCCGAGCGGGCCTGTTTCAGGGTTTCGGCAATTTCGCCCTTGACCCATTCGAGGGCCACGTAGTCGTGCCGATCAACCATAACCGCTCCCGTCTGAATTCATGAGTTGCTGGTAGTGCTGGGTCATGCGTACACCGATCTCAAAACAAAGGAGATCAACTGTGGGAGCGGGCTTGCTCGCGAATGCGGTGGGTCAGACAAAGCGTCGGCGACTGACACACCGCATTCGCGAGCAAGCCCGCTTGTATGGTTAGACTTGTA
>NZ_JACAQY010000078.1:0-23098 GCF_013386835.1 Pseudomonas sp. IPO3774 | reverse complement strand
ACTTGGTCCTTGAGACCGCCGTTCCTAGAGAAGAGCGGCAAGCTGAAGGCCTATGTCCGTTTGTGTATCTATTCTGCCTTTTTCCTGAGCGACTTCTCTGCTGAAGACATAAATTCAGAATACACCCGGCCTTCACTGGGAGGGCTTCCAAAAGTGCTCTATAACCCACTGTTGACGGGCTCGAGAGTGGTGGAGCGGGGGCACGAAGTGCTGTCATGATTTGGATCAAGGGCTCTGCAAGTTGACCGCATTGGCCAACCGGGAGTTTTCATTCGAAAGTGTGCTGAGTGGTGGGAAACATCAGGTGTTAACCTGATGTTGCCTCTGATGATTTTTATGAAAAATGTGAAGTTAAAGCTAAATGTAATAATTCAATTTTATTATATTAATCTCACTCATAAAGGGGCAATTTAATGCCGGAGATCAAGCTTCATCACTCAACTCCTCAGTGGCAAAGCAACAATAAAGACACTTTCTCGAAGCCATCCGCAGCGCCGGAAAAATGGTCGGAGCATCAAGTTTCAATAGAGAAGTTGCGTTATTTGACCGACTGGGATTCCTCCACTACCGCTTTATTCAAAATGATTTCGGCAGAACTTTATGCCGATGACGCATCAGCGCTGGATTATGTGGCGAATCACGATTGGTCTCAGGGCTTGCGTCATGATGCGCCGGAAATCCTACGCGAGATGGCGCGCACCATTGCTGACAAGTTAGAGCATCACCCCGTCGATTATCAGCACATTGTTGCTAGTGTTACTGGCACAGCAAAAAAAGCTCTCTCGATAGACTCATCGGCGTCGGAGAGAATGCTGGCCGATATATGCGATAACATCATCAAACGGGTAATCGCAGAGCTGCTTATAGATGCAATACCACTACCTGAACTGCGCTCTGTCAAGGATTTGGTCACAGAATTACGCTGCATTTATGACGGCAACTACACTCGGCAGGGACAGTTGAGAGAACTAGGGGACGCATTAGCAGCTTTCGAGCGAAAGCTCAATAATAGTCAGATGCTTTCATCGGAAAACCATAATTATAAACAGTTGAAAGACTATCTTGCTGCGGTAACTCCGTGGCTAAGAGACGTGAGCAACACTTGGCAGTCAATAGAACTTGACATGTCAATATTGGAGGACACTCCGTCCCTTTTAGGGAAAACTCAGCAAGTGATGGCGCTCACCGAACGCTTATTGGCCGCACCACAGCTAAGATCCGTCTCAGACGACGCGACGCTATCTGCTTTTCGCCAAAGCCTGAGTTCCATCCGGCAAACATTGGGGCAGGTACAGCTTTATCAGGCACTACCTGAAACCGCCAGCGTGGCAGATTATCTCGGCATTTTGGCCGACAATCCACTGGTCACGAAGATCATTAACGAACAGACGTTGAGGCTGGGACAAACCCTCGCCCAGATCCCCACAAATCGGCCTTACCCCGCCAATGAAGGGTTTGAGATGCAGCTTGACTGGCTGGTTACCACGCTGGCCGATCCTGCCCTACGCCAGCAGATGCAACCCCATCTGGAAATGTTGTTGGGCAGCCAATCGCTGGCCGACCAACTTTTTGCCCTGTGCCAGTTTACGGATCAGATGCGCCACTGTCCGCTAGACGGCTCTTTGAGCGAGCAAGGGCTATGGTTGGTCGACATGCTGGGAACACAGAAAGCCGCGATACCGCTGCTTGCCGGCGCGCAAAAATTTCAGGCAGTGCTAGGCGGCGACGGCAAGTCGCTCGCACTACTGGAGGGCATGCTATCGTCGAAACCCGATGCATGGGCAAGCATGATAAGCGAATTTGGCAAGATAGCAGCGCCGGACTTAGGTCGCTGGGCGCTCCAGCATGCCGGCGCTAGCCTTTTGCCGCCTCTCGTGGTTCGGGAACTGGAAAGCTTTGCCCGGCAGTGCTCCTGGAGCGAAAATGTGAGCAGTCTGCTGCAACGAAGTGCAACCTCCGCGTGGAATATCGGCAAACCCTATCTGATAGGAGAGATGGTGGCAGATCCTTTGGCCGCAACCACCGTGCAGTATGCTGAAACATTACAGGCTCGCACTGATTTTGCGGGGATACTGGAATGGTTTGTTGCCCACGACCAAAGCCAGAACAAAGCCCTGCAGAATGTTTATGGTCAATATCTCAATGCGTTGTTAATGTGGCAAGTCTACCAAGCAGTCAACAATCAGGACACTGATGAAGCGGAGGGCGCACTACGAAAATTAGCGGCAATACTTAAAGATTATCAAGTAGTGCAAAACTATCCGCAGCTTGAAAAGTTTATCGATGTCCTGCCGCTGTTCCCGGCGCTAAAGGAAGCACAGCAGCAGCTCGGCTCCTTGCCGACGACCGACTCCTGGCTGGCTTGGGGAAAACAGTCTCTGAGCGCCCTGGCGGGTAGCGATAATCCAAAGTTGCAAGAACTGGGGGAACGTCTCGCGCGGCGGGTAGAAAACTGGACGGCCGATGCTGTCATATCCCTCTGTCATACCCTAGTAGAGCAGCCCCTCGGACTGCTCCCAGGCGCGGCGGCAGCGCCTTCGCCGTCCCAGGAGCTGACAGATTCCAGAACCAACCTTGAAACCGGACAGTCCGGCGTTGGCATCAACCCAAAGCTGGCCGCCGGGATCAGCCTTGAGGTGTTGGGGATCGCGGCTATCGCCTATGGGCTGTGGCAGATGCGCCATACTCAGGAGGCGCCTGCGCCAGAGCTCAACGGGACCGAGATGGAACTGCTGGGAGCATCTAAGCACCTCCCGGATGATAGGGATAACGTTCCTGCTTCGGAGCAAAGCACGATGTTGCCCATCATTGAGGCTGCAAAGGTGGCAACTCCCACCGATAAAACCTCCCGGTTAGCGGGCCAGATCCCGCTCGTACTGGGCATTGCCTCTGCCGTGACGGGGCTCGCCTGTCTCGCAAGCTGGTATCGAGGGAACGGGGCCGGGAGCGACGCGGCATATGTGCCACTAATAACTCTTTTGCAGAATAATCAACACAGTGTCGAGTTTGGCGCGACAGGCACGCTACAGGTTATTTCGACCGAGCAGGCAATAAGGCAGGCGATGGCGAAGTATCCAGAAGACTTGCATAATCCAGCCCTGCTTAATTCGGTTGCTGCCATTTTAAAGTCCGACAGCGTTTTTCTGGAAGCGTCAGCACTTGTACGCGGATCCAGTTATATAGCCTTGCCTGACGACACTGCTTCAACTTCAGAACCCTTTGTAATGCCGGACAGCTCACCATGGAATGTCATAATTACACAGCGGAGCAAACGGAGCATCGACGAAAGCGTAGGCAGTCATATCCAGGGAAGAGTACCGCCAGGCCAAAATGTAGAAGCACTGCCTAGGGCAGCCGCTCTGCAAAGCGCAACCGGAAGTATTAATACCGAGAGGCTAACAGATGCCGACCGTCAGACCGCCCAGAGTGTGGTTGACCAGCTTACCAAGAGTCCACCGGACGATCCGCAGGATAAAGTGCTATTCAATAGCGGCCTAGTGAAAGCACTCGAGCAACAAGGTAAGTTTGATATTCCTGACGATAAGGAACTGGCCTGGCTGGCGCTTTTCCAGGAGTATCAGACTGCCCTCGAACAGTTGCCGCATCCGGATGATGATGGGGTAGACCCTGCACGTACTGCCGAACTACGCAATAGGGTCGTGCGAACGCACTTTGAACTGGCGCGTCTGGATTCAGTGATAAACAACAAGATTAGCGAGCAAAATGCGTATGTGACCGGAGCGCGGATTATCCAGGAGGCTAAGAATAACAGCGCCGAGATTAAAATGAGCACCTTGATATTCAAGGCTTCGGGGGCGGTGATTGGTGATTCAAACTGGAATCTTGAGGTAAATATTCCCAACGTTCTCGTAATTGAGGAGAAGCCCGATCACAGCAACCCATTAAAGGGTGGAGTTGTTCTATATGATAGCAACGGCTCCTGGTCCTATCACCCTAATAAAGCGGCAATGGAGCAGTATATTTCACTTCATGATTTAAAGAACAACACGATGAATGCGAATGGTCAAAGCTATTCCCTATTGCCGTCCATCACCTCCGCGACACCGGGAAAAGACCGAGTCAATTTACAACGGTATTTGACGGTAATAAGCAATGGAGTCAACACTAAAGGGATGAATGGGATCGAGACGGTCCCCATCAAGGGAGCTAATTTTGAAGAAAAATTCAGTGCCTTTGCCGCAAAAGTGTTCCCGACGCAGGCTGTCACCAGCAACATCACGCAGCTAGCGCAGCAGGCTGATGAGGCAGGGAAAGCGCTGGCAGATATTTTCACTAAAGACAACATCGCCTACGAGAACTTCCTCAACAAAACGGTAATGGATGGTTTTAAAGAAATACTCTCTCAAAAAGGAATTGATATCAATGAAGCAAACTTAAAAATAGAAGATTTTGAGATTGAAATTAATGGTGTGCGGGGAAGCCCCGTAGAATGGGTGCATAATCAATATCGTACACGCGGACAAAGTGAGCCCGTCAGTTCAGATAACCCGTTTGTAAGCCAGAACCACATTCCTGGCAGGGTTGTTCATATGATTGGCAATGTGGCCAAATCCTTCTGGGATATTTTTACCAAGGAGAACAACGACAACCCGACCGCAGGAGGTGTCCGCTTTACCCGTGTCCCCGAAGGATTAATCTCGGGCGAAACCAATTCCCAGACTATTGATGAACTAAACAGGAACATGGAGGTACTGGGTAGCACCGTCGCATATTTCCGCCGAACCTATGCTGGGGATATGTACGCGGATTATCTGCAGAACCTCCACATGCAACCCAATTCAGAATTCAATCTATCATGGGTAGAGTCAACCACGCTGAATATGAAATATGCGACTCAACAGGTAAAAGACGCACTGTACATTACACCAAAACAGGAAGAGCGCATCAGCGCCGCGATTGAGCGTGCCGCGGGTGGTCGTGGGATTCCTCAATTCCCATTAGATAGACTAGGCACTTTCGAGTTGCGTTCCGGCTCCGGACAATCTGTAGATATCCCGGGGCTGCTCACAATTAGCTTGTCCGGATCAACGGAAAAATTTGTTTACATTCCAGGCGCTCCTTATGGACAGAGTCTGTACAACGAATCACATTTCTTATCCATGTTGAAGTTTGATTCCTCGCTGAAAAATATTATTGAGGCAAGGGCAAGAAGTATTGACGAAACCCGCATTAAAGAGCTATTTCGTGACAATGCGACGCTACGCATTACTTCTACGCAGCTCGGAAATTTGCAAGCACCAGGCACAAACGATCTTTCAAAAATGGCTGCCACTCAGCTAGATGGTCTTATCAAAGATGTTAGGGCGGCGACGACCAGCAGAGACGAGGTGATTAAGGGGATTATTGGAAAAGTGGTGAATTATTTCTCCGCCGCAGCGTGTATGGGTAGCTCCGGGGTTTTCGTCGCGGCATGCGGGGTCGCAACAGGTGCGCTGATAGGGGAAAGTCTAAAAGATATTGTTAAAGATATGCAAAGTGGCGATACCGATAGCGCTCTATTAAAAGCCTGGCTACTACCATTGGAGGCGGGCGATACGCTACCAGCACTCGGGTTGCTGATAAAAGGGATCGGTCACTCCGCTAAAGCATTGTCACTAACCCTAGGCAAACCAATCTCGACAGTCGCCGACGCGACAGAAGCCATCCAGACGGTCATATCCTGGAATAAGCGCATCCTGCCAGATGGAGGTCTGAACCCCGCAATGGCGTATAAAAACTTGGACTTCGGAAATGCCTCACGTCTTGATTCGCTCCCTGGTGTGGCCGGGGAAATCTTCCAGATGGATGGAAAAAACTGGGTGAGAGAGGGCGCGAATAGCTATGAAGTTACCGTTTCGTCGGGGAGGAACGTGCGACTGGATGACGGCAAAGGTCCGCTAATCGCCTTCCGAAATGGGAAATGGCAGTTAGATAGCGCCGTGTTAAGTGGCGGTGGAAAGGATACCAAACGACTGGTTTTGCCCAAGATGGCCGCGATCGAATGGCCGGCAGATACGCAGAAGATCCTGACTTCGAAATTCTGGAATGATCGGATAGGTAATTATCGGACAGGTTACGAACAAAATAAGAAATTTTGGGATAGTTACTTTCCTGCGAAAGCGCCAGTTCCCGAGCCGCGTCGACTGATTCAGGTGCAAGAGATATCGAAAGAGACACTCGAGAAAATCGAAGCCGCTGGCTCGGGGCTAGGTCCGGACTATAGTCCTCTCGTTCTATATCGAACCGCACCTAAGAGCGAGGCCGATAACGTTGTACTTTGGAGTACAAAGAGAGCCGAGTCGGAGAGCTTCATTCGAGACTGGAAACCTAATTCGGAATCGACCCGTAGTGAGGCCGTGCAGTTCAACGAGAGCGTTAACCAGCAAGTGACAGAGCGGGAGTTGAAAGAACCGGTCATCATGCCAATCATGAGTCATTTAGGTGATTTTGACCAGGCAAAAAGATACAACGGGGTAATGCTCAAGATCACCTTGAAGCCAGGTGCAGAGCGTGTAATGTTTCATCCGGATTACATGGCTGTGGGCCCCAACGGAACACATCATCAAGGTATTGCGTTGAGTCAAGGTGATACAAACTACTTTCCGAAAGCGGACCGTAGTGAGGGCGCGCTTGGTGGATATATCGGTATTAAGTCGGAAGACAAAGGGGATTTCAGTTTGAGTCTCGGCGGAGACGTCAAGAAGGGAGTGGCAAAGGAAGGGACGGCTGCCCTATTCCAACTTTTCGTCGACAAAGTAGAGCTTGTGTAAGCATCCTACTGACGTTGCAAGTCAATGAATTGCTAGCGCACCAATTTGTTTAAGCAGCGGAGAGGGATCTCGGGACGATCTCGATCCATTCTGGCCGCGCGGTGAATCGCGCGGCGAGTCGCTTTCTTTAGAGCGACGCAAACAGCAGGTACTGCGCAAAACGTCTATGCGTCTACTTCTGTATGTAAGAGGGAAACTTCTAAGGGGCACTTTTTGGCGGATTTTCTAGGTACATATGTTAATCAAGTACAGTAAGAGAATTGAGACTGATTCTGAGTGGTAGAGACCAAAGCCAAATGTATTCACGTCGCGCCCACGAGTAACCAGTAATGTTAAGGGGATGAATAGGCTGGTTAAGAAGAAAATCAAAAATCATGATTGTTGGCGCTGATTTAAAACTGACCCACCGGGTTGCGGACAAAAACTTGGACTGTTATGCCGCGAAGCCCAGGCTTTCACGATACTCAATGGGACTGAGCGCGCCGCGGGAAATTTTTTACGGTTTTCGTTTTACCAGCGAATGTGCCTGAAGCGCTGGAGCAGATCCGAGTGGCACTGTCGATTGAGCCCATAATTGCGCCAGCCTCAAGCCTTGACACGGGTGATGCTGTGCAATTGCAGGGGCGGCTACCTTAGAAGTGTATTTGTGAGGTCTGCTCTCCTAGCTGGTTTAGTTTGGTCTCTTTCATTTGTCTTGTAATTTTTACCAGACTATTCCGAATAGCCGTGGCAGAAGCCCCTTCACCGACATCACTCCTTGGGCCGGAGCAAATGATCGCCCGCCGTTCAGTATCAAAAACGCAGCGAAATATCAAACAATAGTGGGTCGTACGACGCGCTAGTGGACTGAGCGGTTAATTCATTTATCTAATGGTAACGATATACTGTGCGTCCAATGTCATGGATTGGTTATACGCATGGCCCGACCGACTTCCCCCTTCGCTTTAATGCCTTCCGATCTCATCGCCTTGCAAGGTTGGTTGCGTATGAGTACGCTGGAACAGAGCCTCGCCCAGAGAGCGCGCATCCTGCTTCTACTGGCTGACGGATTGACGCCCAAGGCCGTCAGCGAGCAGTTGCAGGTCACGCCGCCGACGGTATTCAAGTGGCGAAAACGTTATCTAGAGGCGGGAATCGAAGGGTTGAGCGATCTGCCGCGCAGCGGCCAGCCACTCAAACTTGGGCCCGATAAAATCAACGAAATCCTGACACTGACCACCCGGCGTGTACCCCAGGAAGCCACTCACTGGAGCGTCCGTTTGATGGCCAAGTATGCGCGGGTTACCGCGTGGCAGGTGCGGCAGGTCTGGGCCGCTTCCGACCTCAAACCCCATCGTCTGAAGACCTTCAAAATCAGCAACGATCCTCATTTCGCCGACAAGGTAGTCGACGTGGTCGGGCTCTATCTGAACCCACCGGATAACGCCCTGGTGTTGTCGGTTGACGAGAAAACCCAGATCCAGGCGTTGGATCGCACCCAACCGATGCTGCCGCTACGCCCAGGTCAAGTTGAGCGTCGGACCCATGATTACAAGCGCCATGGTACGGCGAGTCTGTACGCGGCTTTCGACATCCTGACCGGCCAAGTAATCGGACGGATTACCCAGCGCCATCGAGCCAAGGAGTTTCTGGCTTTTCTTCAACAGATTGAACGCAGCACGCCAGCCGGACTGGATCTGCATGTGATTCTAGATAACAGTTCGACCCACAAAACGGCTGCAATCAAGCAGTGGCTGGAAAAGCATCCGCGTTTCAAATTGCACTTCACACCAACCAGCGCGTCTTGGCTGAACGCCGTGGAAGGCTGGTTTGCACAACTGGAAAGACGAGCGCTATACCGGGGTGCCTTCACCAGCGTCGCCGACCTAAAAGTCGCTATCCGCCAATTTATCGAGGCTCACAATGAGCATTCAGCCAAGCCGTTCAAGTGGAATAAAACGGCTGAGGCCATCATTAGCTCGGTACATAAAGCGAAGCTGAGCGTGATAAAAAATAAATTAATGGATTAACCGCTCAGGCCACTAGCGCCTTCAAATTTCAGGAGTTTTAGGACTATTCCTAAGGCGCTAAAACTTCTCGCTCTGCCATCCTGCGTCACCGACTAAACATCTGATCAATCACGTTATGATCCCAATCTGTGACATTAAAAGGCCATAAGTCATGAGTTCGTATTGCAAGCGTACCTACGAAAAATTTTAGTTTCGACTATTCAGAGCACCGAAAACTAATCATATTTCCGTCACATAACGAATAACAAGAAATAGACAAAAATGAATCTATATAAATTATGTCCAGCCCTGGGAAAGCCAAAAACACTCACAGGGCAGAAAGACTTTCATAACACCTCATGCGAAGGCATCAAGTCAGAATCAGCTATTGACTCTACGCGAAGCTCTGATGCACAGATCAATACTGCACACACTTTAAAAATAGAAGCCTCACGCATTAACCGCGTCGGATCTTTTTCTTTTTGCGCTAATACAATTATTCACTCCTTTATTTCATTGAAATTCGAATGCCTTTCTAATAAGTCCTATGAAAACAAAACTACTGAGCTTTACACCAAACTCTTCTGCAGTCAAAGGCGCCTAAGACCCCATGCGTCCGCCAATCACCTGCACCTGGCCTGTAATACGAAAGGTCATTTGCTTTCTGTCTACCGACCCAGTGACTCAGAAAGCTTCTCTTTTCTTGTAAACACACTTCTGAAAAAACTCTCTATCATCCTGTTGCCTACTGTAGGTAACCACCTCGCGTTGACAATGCCGACTCACTTTCCTCATTGCTGCTTCGAGATCAAAAATGAGTTGCCAGTAATTGATGCTTAAGCCCTACGCCATCGATTCACTAAGCGTTACAGAACTCAAAGCTAAAACTATCGTCTCTGGACATCAGAGATTGTGTTGATCTTCCAGCGGAACGCACCGCTGTGAAACCAGCCAACCAGTTAAATCTTAAGAGTGAGCACGATTGAAAGTTGCTTGGAGCCTGCCAAGGTTAAAATAAAAATAGAAGGCCGTAATTCGCCAGCTCTCTGGAAATATTTTAGAGGCCCTGAGCAGCAGTTCAAGGCAATCCTCACGACTCAAGCTTAAAACTAAAAGGTCGTTCAAATAAAACATGCCAAAAGAACAATACAAAGTGCTTATTGTAGATGATCACATTTTTTCAAGCAGCGGTGTTTCCCAACTACTATCATCCACATCAAAATACGAAGTATCAGAAGAACGCATCAATGACGGCCTACAAGTGTACGCCGCCTGCGGACGCATTCAGCCAGACATCATCATACTGGACCTTGGGCTGCCGGGGATGGATGGTATCGACATAATCCATCAAATTAAAAAGCGCTGGCCGGAAATCATCTTTGTTGTATTGACGGCAAACACCCATGAGCATCGAGCCACCGAGGCGCGCAAAGCCGGCGCCTCTGGATATGTGCTCAAAAAAAGTCCTCAAAGCGCCTTATTGTCAACGCTGGAGATAGCGATTTCCGGAAAAATATGCTTCGATCAAAACTTAAATCATGCTCAAATTTTTGACATCAATAAAGAGCCGATTCTGGAGAATCAGTCACTCACCGCACGTGAGCGCCAAACACTAAAACTGATTGCAGAAGGGAATCGCAACAGAGATATTGCAGAAAAACTCAGCATCTCTATAAAAACTGTAGAGACGCATCGACTGAATCTTATGCGAAAGCTGAACGCCCACTGTATCGCCGACCTAGTAAACCTGGCAACCCGCATCGGCCTCACCTCCGATTAATACAGTTAAAACATTGCTATTATAATAAAATAGTCAACACCAATGCCGACTTATTAGATTTTTTTATGCGAATATCAGCAAGCAAGTCGGAATTATTATGGGCCGAAATTAGCTTATTCGACTATATCTCTCTTGCCTGTAATAATACCACCAAAGGGCTAAAACTCCCCGGAATGAAAATTGCTCAATACATCGCATGCATCCTTAGTCAAAGAAAGAACCAGCACAACCCGAACAGTAAGCGTCTCAACATCGTTTGGCTTGCCCCTCCGAGATTGCTCTCAGCTTGGCTGCGACTGTTTTCTGCCAGTCAGAGTTCCCTCCCACCTTTAGCTATTCGGAGCTTGTTGCATAAAGCGTTAAGCATTGACAATGCTACTTTTGCACCACCGGATCACTCACGTCCTTGAGTAGATTGCCAAGCTTTTCTGCGCTTCTTGGAACACGCACGGGGAAAATCGCATCATGATGCCCGCTTATTCTGACCAAGCAGCTTGCCCCAGAGATCATGATTCTTACAATGTTTCGGCCTGCTTCATTGAGCGCGCTATTTTGCGGCTGAACACTGAGCTAATCAAAGAGGCGCTATAAAACTAGTCGACAGTTCTCAATGACCGTCAGTTACGCGCAATCGACGAGGGAGTGCACCTGCGCCCTGTATATCAGTAAACATTAATGTGGACAGGCACCCCCTCTTCACGAGCACCGGTTGCGATAGGGCCAGCTATTCGCACCCTCCACATAGACATGTACGAACAGCATCGCTCCCTGAAAGGGGGGAGGGGGGCAGCCTTTCGTGGACTTGCCCCTACAAAACTGGACACCAACTCCCTGTTAAATGGATGCCGCCGCCAAGCGCCTGAGCTCCCTCGGCGAGCGATATTTCAAAGCGCTGCGCGGATGCTGCTCGTTGTAATGTTCGAAAGCAATTGCCAGGTTGCGCAGCGCTGTTTCCCGATCCGGCTTGGGCATATGCGCCACCTAGTCACGCTTGATCGTTTTCACGAAGCTCTCGGCCATGCCGTTGCTCTGCGGGCTGCGTAACGGGGCGGTCACCGGCTGCAAACCGATTTGTCGAGCAAGCAGGCGTGTCTGTTCGGCGGTGTACGCCGAGCCGTTATCGCTTAGCCATTGCACTGGCGTGCCGGGCAGTTGATCGCAAAAGCGCTTCTCCACGCTTTCCAGCATCAAGTCACGGATATCGTCAGATACGACGATAGCCATAGCCGGGGAACTCGCTGACTTGTTGCTGAGTTTCGAGCACCAGATCGACATCGTTCACAGGCATACTTCGCCGTACTTTGGGCGATGCCGATCGCTAGATTCGAACCGTTAATTGCGAGCGCGCTATACCGAGACATTCGCTGACCAGTTTACTGGTCGCCCCCCCGGCAACAAGGGTGAGTGTGCAATCCATTTTCGCGACCGGGCGATCTCCGCGGCCTCTTTGAGGGTTTCTGCTTCCATCGTTTTCTTGCCCAGCATCCGTTGCAGTTCACGGATCTGCTTGAGCGCATCACTTAGTTCAGACGCAGGCACCACCGCTTCACCGGCACTGACCGCCCACAGGCTGCCGTCCTGATAAAGCTGCGCCACAGGAATAGCTGATTGGCATTAATGCCGTTGCGCCGAGCCACCACCGAAACGCTTTGCCCTGGCTCGAGACTCTGGCGAACCATGGCCAGCTTTTGCTCTGGGCTCCAGCGGCGACGCAGCTCCTGGCCCAAAAGCTCCCCGCTCTTATCGTTGCTGCTAATCATAAACATAACCGTTTGCCTATTCCTTATCGTAAAGGGGAAGCGGTGTCCTCTCTTTCATGGGGCTCGTTAACACCACTCAAAGCCCCGTCCATGAATCTAGGAGTAATCCGATTTAACGTTTTAGCGTCCGCCTCTACAGTGTGGTCATTCGCTGCACGGCACGACCAAATGGTTAAACCGTAACGCACGAATGTTTGAAGATCTAAGGCACTGACTAAACTTAAACTTCCGTGGATACCGCTAAAATGACTTTCTTGAAAAAAACCACTCTTGCTTCTATGGCTTTCGCCACCGTATTGGCTTCCGTACAAGCCGTTGCTAACCCGACACCTCATACTATTCAACTTCAGGCCATTGTTCCTACTAGTACTTTCCATGTACTGCCGGAAGGGGACTGGATTGGATTTCCACAAGTAATGCGTTACAACCTCATCACCAAGGATCTCTCCCCGGTGGTTAAGCAGTTTAACGTTAAGAATACATTAGGCGCGATCGACGCTAAACTTGTTAACGATGTACAGCTGGTTGCTGGCAGTAACTCCATTCCGCTTACTGTTAAATTCAATGGCGTGGCTCTTACTACTACAGCGCAAACCGTTGTCACAGCCCCGGAGGCGTCGCCGGGCAGACTTGTCAGCCTAGAAATCATTCCGGTCAAGCCGTCAACTGGTGACTATATCGCTGGCGACTACGCTGCTAGCGTACACCTGATGTTTGATGCTGTAGTAACACCATAAATAACTTCACCATCTCCTTTGCGTACCAAGGCCTCGGTGCCGGTAGGTGCGCTCTGTCTGATTCAAACCCCATGACCACTTGATCTTCTGGCGGACGCCCCATCGTCCGCCGGAAGTCTTTCTTCGTCAAAATTTCGGTGGCCTACCATGTTTCGGTTTTCCTGTTTGCCTGTTGCGATTACTTTGGCTTTCTGCGTTGGGGCCTCTACCGCTTCATTCGCGACGCCATCAACGCATCTCAGTCTGCTGTCTCAGGCCGAAGGGTTACCGAAAGAATTCCACGAGCATTTCTTTGACGTACCGCTGGCCGTTCGGATTTTGCTTGATCGTCAGGTACTGGGGGAAGCCATGGTGGTTTTATCCCGTGATGAGCGCGTAACCCTAATTGAATTTAGCGATACTCATGGCAGTGATATAAGTGCCGCCGAGCGTGAAACCTGGCAAGCTCTGTTGCAAAAAGGCATTGCCTTAGGCCCTTGCGAGAGTCAATGCGCTGACGGGTTGGTGGCCGTGCATTACAGCCTGGAAAACTCAGAGCTGTCGCTGCTAAGTAATAATGCCGAGCGCGATATCACTGTCACGGAACATCATGCTCAGCCGGAAAACGGCAGCACCGGTTTAATGTTGCGTAATCAATTGAATCTATCTGGTGGACAGACACAGGACCTCTCCGGTCGTTATGGCTTGCAGGCTATTGCCAGTTTGGGCAATTGGACTCAAACCTTTAACGGCCAACTGAACAAAAACGGTGGTGCTGACGCCGGGATTCAGTACTCAGTTTACGAGTTGCACACCCAGAAAGAATGGCAAAGCAACTTTCTGCGTATCGGCTACTTCACCCCCGACTCCATTGGTTTGAGTCGTCAGCCACGCTCTTTCGGCAGCAGCCCCGACACGGCTTTGGGTCTGATGGTGGGGAGTTCTGACAGCCTCGCCAAAGACGGCGCCAAGCCGTCGGTGTACCCAATCTACGTCACCGCCAATCGTGAAGCCACGGTAGAAATCTATCGAAACGGCGCCTTGATCAATACTCAATCCGTGGCTCCTGGTTTGCAGGCCTTGGATACCCGACCGTTACCCGGTGGTATCTACGACATTGAAGTGCGCTTGATTGAGGACGGCAGCATCACCTCACGCACTGACGAGTTGGTGTACAAACCCAATAATTGGAGTAATACAAATCAACGTTGGCGCTACAACGCGTTTTTCGGGCGCGAAACTAAATTGCTAAGCAGCTGGAATAGCCAGGACGACGGCGACGCTACTGTCGGCGCAGCGGTCAACTATTTGCTGCATCCGCGTGCGGTGGTCGGTTTGTCGGCACGCCAGGTCAAGGGGCAAAATCAGTTGGGTACATCGCTGGACCTTGGCCTCGGTGCAAAATCAAGTCTCTACACCAGTGTTTATAAAGCCCAGGACCGTGGTGTCGGCATGGATGTGCAGGCCGTACACAGCTACGATTCAGGCAGCGTTATCCTGAGCCATAACCGCAGCTGGCTGGATAACCGCGATACCTGGGAAACCCTTATCGATGGCACTCGTGTTCGTCAGCGTAGTCCCTACAACGGCAATGTCAGCAACTCTTCACTTGGGGTCAACCACCGTTTAAGCTCGCAAAACAGTTTCAATGCCCGACTCTCTCATAGCGAGGGGCAAGTTGAAGGCGTGGGCCTGGATCTCGGCTGGATGCGCCGCGCCAAGCTGTTCGGGCACGACACCAACTGGACCTTTTCTGTGTTTGACCGTCCAGGTTCTGCCAGTAGCGGAAATCAGCGTAATCGCGGGGTTGATTTGAGCCTTAACCTGGCGCTGGGCAGCGAAGGCAAGCGCGTCACCGCCAGCGTCGGCTCCCGTGCCTCACGCAGCGGGCAAAATGATCGCAACGCCAGTGTGGGTTACCAGCAGGACATCAAAGCCGGACCGGTGCGCAGCATCAACGGTAACGTACAAACCGACACCTACGGTGTCGGCCTCAGCGGCTCGGCACAGTTCGAGACCGCCCTGGTCACCGGCGATGTCCAGATGCAACGTTCGTCTTACAACCAGGCACTGTCTGGCAGCGTGAACCTGAACAGCAACCTAGTGGTGGGCGGTAACAAGATGGTGTTGTCCGGTCAGCAGATTGGCAGCGAAGCAGGCATGATCATTGATGTTGAATCGGACCTGGATGAAATTGAATTGCGCGCCGATGATTTGAGTGGCGGTGGTGCTGTACTCCGCCCAGGTAGGAATGTGGTGCCCATCAGCGCTTATAAGGAAGGCGCTGTGCAGTTCGACTTTCAGGGCACTGACGCTCCCGCAGCCACTATTCAGCCCGCACGTGCTCGCTATCACCTGAATAAAGGCGGTGTGGCGTATCAGAAAGTGCGCGTAATGAAGACCTTGACCGTACTGGGGCGTCTGATCGATGCTCAAGGGCTGCCCCTCAAAGGGCACCATGTCATCAACCATGCCAGCCGTGGCGTGACCGAAGTGGACGGTTTCTTCTCCATGGAACTCAGTGCCAGCACGCCGACCCTGGAAGTGGTCCGCGATGAGCGTGTGATGTGCCAGTTTGTTCTGGACCCAAAAGCCTTGTCCACCGAAGGAGACGTGCTGATGGCGGGTGATTTGCGTTGTATCGAAGGCAGCACGGCCGGGAAACTGGCCAAAGGTTAAGCAAAAGAAAATTTCAAGGCATCACCTTAAAGACTGCCTGTGACGCTCTACATTCCTAGCCGATACTGCATCGGCTATTGCTATTTTTTTGAAATAAGAGCAATCCGATTACAGGCCAGGACTAACCCTACTAGTATCCATGAAGTGAAATGTCTACCAAACCAGCGACGTTCTTTTGACAGAGGCTCCTGCCACCATGAAAAAATTGTTATCCGCTCTGGTGTTGGCTGTATCCGCCACCGCCGCTCAGGCTGGACCGAGCATTAGTATTGGCACCGTTTACGATTATATGGACGGTGACAAAAGCACGTATCTCAAACGAGTGTTTAACGGCGGCGACAGCACGGCGTTTGTGCGAGTCAACATTTATGAAATGACCTTCGACGCAGCCGGCAACGCCACTGAAGCGCCTCTGGACAACCAAGACAACAACGTCGCACAGCGCAAAGGGCTGGTGGCCAGCCCTGCCCGACTGATCGTACCTGCAAAGGGGATGCAAGCCACACGCCTACTCTATATAGGGGAGCGTGATCGTGAACGCTATTATCGCGTTCGCTTTTTACCCGTCGTACCTGAAAAAGCAGACCAGTTCAACGTCACCGATGAAGAGCGCGATACCTATAAAGAATCGATGTCCGCCGGCGTGAATGTCATGACCGGCTATGGCGCGATCTTTTTTGTACGGCCGAAAAACACCCTATTTGATACAAAAATCCAGGACGGTCCCACTGAGTATCGAGTGGAGAATGCCGGAAACAGCACGATTGAACTGGACGAGTTCAAGGACTGCTCAGCTAAGAAAGAGAGCGATTGCCAGGCGACTAAAAAGCATCTTTTGCGGCCAGGAAAGGTGTTTAGTTTTGTCAAAGAATCGGGGCGAGTTTACCGATTTAATTTAATTGAAGGTAGTGTCTCAAAAAAAATAGAAGTTAAATAGTGAGTTCCGCATATGTATAACTACAAGTCCATATTTTTTAAGCCTTCGATCGTTTCAAGCTTCTTTTTGCTAGTAGGATCGTTAGTGTCAACACAAGCGCTCGCGGTCTCCGTAGATATTGCAGCCGAATTCGTTCCGGATGCGACGTCACCAGCGAACAATAGTTTCCTAAACACCACGCCAAACACTGGATTCTGTGCGAGACTGCCAATGGAGTGTAAGCGTGATAATCTATTTAGCATTCAATTTTCTGTAGAAACAAATGAGTTTGATCTTGAAGCCAATCACGCGGACCCTAGGCAAGGCGCAATGCTTAAAATATTTTCAGACTGGAAAGATGTAACAGTTCAAAATTCAAGCGGAAATACAGAAACTGTAAAATTTCGTATGGTTGCCTTCGGCGCTAGGTATCGTGCTCCAGAAGGTGCTTACGGCGGGGCGTGGGAGGGAGGTGATTGGAGGTACCCGGCTGGGCCATGCACATTTCTTGGCAACATATTAGGCAATCAATACCAGCTTACGTTTATGTGGCGGACTGTATCAGGTGCTGTTTGTAGCAAAAAAGCATTAGTTGACATAAATAGATTTAGTTTTACTGAATTAAATTTTGCCTATGAACTCATTGCTCCCGAACCATTAAATATGGGTGCAGGAGTGTATTTCGGAAGTGTTTCATACTCGCTGGGTCCTGGTCAGGATATTGATTTTGGCGATGTTCTGATTCCGACAGATTCCCTTTTGAATATTGATTTTACTCTTGGCGTTTCTCATATTTTTAATGTTCAGTTCCCTCCAGGCGCAGATCGTTTAACCTTGATCCCCGCCGGTGGTTGGCAGCAATGGTTACAGCACGGACGACGCCCCGAAAAGCTATTTGCCAATCAGTCCTTCCAGATTTGGTCCTCTACAATCTTTAAAATGAGTCTCCAGTGTCAGTACCCCGTAGGTAATTCGTGCGGCATTCAGAACGAAGATGGCGACTTAGTTCCAGTGGAAACTCGGGCAACGTTGCCTACTGGGGTCATGGAGTTGAGCGGGATGGCAGTGAATCGTCATCTACTTAGCAATAGCAACCCTAGCATTTTTCATCCCTCCCAGTATGTGGACAATGGCCGAGCCATGCTGCACTTCGAGGTAAGCCGGGACAGCGTAGCTCAGATGACTAACCATGCAGGAAGCCTCTATTCAGGCAATGTTACAGTAGTTTTTGACAGTGACATCTAGCGCCCTGGATTCACCGAACACCCAGCACTTTCCCCTTGCGCGGTGTTTAGGGAAACTCTGAACAAGTCCTCAATAGCGCGGAAATACAGCGCCATCACCTGACCCGAGCACTTCATGAGGTAAATGAGCTTTCCGACGTCGAATACACTGGCAAACTTAATCAAACTCGCCGCGAACGGTTTCTCGCCGAAATGGATCAGATCGTGCCTGGAGCTGTTTGCCGACGTTGAGTCGTGGCGGGTTCGCCACGTTCACGGCGCGGCGGCGAACGTAGCCGATGCTCCCCCAAGGTTGGCGAACTGCTGCATGGCGAGGAAAACGCAGTATATCGGTGCGCACGGGCCGCTACGCGAAAAATAGTGCCGAATGCCACGAGACTTTCAAATTGCCGCGTGGTTTCAGCAAGTTGGTAGGAGCATACTCAGCCCAAGACTTGCAGGCGAGTGCTCCGGTTTGTGTTCTTCCTATTTAGCTATAGTCTAAGCTTCCAAGCCACTGAGCCAACCGGTGTCAGCTGAAATGCGTAGGGACTAGGTGCTGTAAATTCAAGTATTTCACAGGGATTGTGTGACCGTTTCTTCATATTTTACGAGCTATGAGGTTGGAAATGTCCACTAAACATCCGATTCGTATTATGCTGTTGGATGACCACCCATTCATGCTGCATGGGCTTGAAGCGTGTCTGGGTACGGCCCACGACATCCAGATATTGGGAAGCTTTAGCACTAGCCAGTCGCTGATTCTCGCATTGAGCAGTCAACCTGTTGATCTTGTTCTGCTGGACTACTCACTAGGGCCGGATGAGGTCGATGGGCTGAATTTGGTCCGTGCTTTAAAAATCCGCTTCCCAGCGGTACGTTTGTTAGTGATTTCCGCTTTGCATAACCCAGCCACGGTAACGATGGTCATGCGCTGTGGTGCCGATGGTTTTATTGGTAAGGAAGTGGATACCAGCCAGCTGCCCGTAGCCGTACGTAAGGTTGCCTCCGGAAAACCTTATCTTTCCGACGGGATGACTGAACTGCTTTATGACCATGATATTTCAACGGACGACCATAAAGTGCCCTCCTTGAAAAGCGACATCAGCAGCGAGTCAATACTGACCAATAGTTCAAGTCTGACGGTTCGCGAGCACGAAGTATTGCGGTGCTGCCTGGATGGCTTATCTGTGACCCAGATTGCGGAAAAATTTTCGCGCAGTATTAAAACCATTAGTACTCAGAAGCAATCGGCCTTCAAGAAGCTCGGGTTACGCAGTGATAATGAATTATTCAAGATGCGCCACCAGTTGGACGGCCTCTAATATGCGCCGCGCTGTGGTGCTTATCATTGCAGTACTTACACAGGGAGTTGCTTACGCGAATCATATTCATGAGGCGCCGATATTTACTGCCGCTGAGCAGCAGTGGATTAATGCACATCCCGTGGTGCGTTATGCAATTGACCCCTATTGGCCAATGGAGTACTTAGAGGAAGGTGAACTTAAAGGCCTAACGCGTGACTACATCGACTATATATCTAGTATCAGCGGGCTACGCTTTCAGTTGATTCAGACTGAAAGTTGGTCAGATACATTGACCCTTATGAAAAAAAATCAGGTTGACTTGAGTACCGCAATTAACCGGAATTTATTTACTAAATCCGATCTCGGCGGCCTCATACTCTCTGACGAATACTTTGTTGGCTCAACCATAATCGTGACCCGCTCCGGGGACCCCGTAATGTTTTCCCCGAAAAAGCTCAATGGCAAGACCGTTGCTGTCAAAGGTGGCGGCGGGTACGAACGCTATTTAACTAAAAATTTCCCGGACATCGACTTATTACTGATTACGGATCCAGAGCAGGCACTGGAAGCACTTGCCGATGGGCGCGCTGATGCGGTCGTCGGATTAGATGTAGTACTTCAACCTATTATAACGCGCAAATTTCTCGGAACTTTACACTTGGCTGGCGTTATATCGGAGATGGCAGTTGTCAGTGTCATGGGCATTAACTCGTCCTCTCCTGAATTGGCGTCGATAATCAATAAGTCACTGGCCAGTATTACATCTGAGGCATCAGATATAATGTTTGATCGTTGGCTTGCGAAGACCAAATATGGTGCGCCATCTTGGGGAGCCATTCTTCGTTATTATTCAATAGAGCTTGCTGCAATACTATTATTCATCATTGCAATTATCTTATTGGCCAGCCGCGCCAAACGCGCCCAGAACACTGCGCAGCGTAGCGAGGCGGACAAGACCGCGTTTTTGGCGATGATGAGCCATGAAATTCGCACACCCATGAACGGCGTACTGTCATCGATCGAGCTATTACAAAGCACTGAACTCAATCCTTCTCAGCATGAACTGGCGACCTTAGCGAACGTATCGGCTCGTAACCTTTTGGAGATGCTTGACGACGTGCTGGATATCTCCAAGCTTGAAGCCAGAGGGGTTAGCATCGAATATATTCCCACCGACCTGTCTCAGCTAGCGCGAGGACTTGCCGACATTCACCGACTGGGCGCCCTGAATCGAAAAACCTCGTTGAACTTGAATATCGTCGGACTGGAAGAGGTATTGCTGCTGGTTGACCCGATAAGGATCCGGCAGATCATTTCGAACCTATTGTCCAACGCGGTCAAATTCACCCACAACGGCGAGGTAATACTGTCGCTGGAGTTTCACCCTTCAGGTCCGGATATCGGTCGTTTGAAAGTCCAGGTCAGCGACACCGGCATCGGTATCGATCAAGCACAGCAGGGGCGGTTATTCCAGGCGTTTGTCCAGGCAGACAACTCGATCACTCGACGCTACGGTGGTAGCGGGCTGGGCCTGTCGATATGCAAGCAACTGGTGGAACTGATGGGCGGACGGATCTACCTGGAGAGCGATCTGGGCAAGGGCACACAAGTTAGCTGCTGGCTGCACGTTCATTTTATTTATAAAGTTGCCTGCACAGAGTCACCGGCGCTTGAGCAGCAAGAAACCCCAACGACCGCCGCGACACAAAAGCAGGTGCTCGTTGTTGAGGATCACCCGATCAATCAAAGAACTATTGGATTGCAACTCACCGAACTGGGTTACCGCGCCCTGATCGTCGAAGACGGTGTGGCAGCCCTGGCCGCCATGCAGGAGTCACGCGACGATATCGCCATCGTACTGCTTGATTGTCACCTGCCCGATATGGACGGTTATGAGGTCGCTCGACGCATACGTCAGCAAGAAAACAACAGGTCTCTCGCGCACATGCCCATCATCGCGATTTCAGCCTCTACCGATGAGGCACATCAGCTGAAGTGTTTTGAGAGCGGCATAGACGGTAATCTGTCCAAGCCTTTGGGTTTGTCGAACCTCAAGCAACTGTTTGCTGTTTGGTTATTAGCGTCTGACCTTCCCGTACCGAGCGTTCAATCAACCGAGGACACATTGTCCTTGCATGATTTGTTCATCAAGACCAGTCGTGAGGACGCTGCGCTGTTACGCGATGCGTTTGAAACAGGCGACCTGGTCTGCGCACTTCATTATGCGCACCGCCTGCATGGCTCAGCACTGACCATCGGCGATAACGAACTCGCTACGTGGGCAAAAGAACTGGAAGACTCAGTACGAAACCCAGGAACGGTTGATCACAAATGGGCGCGTCGGCTGGAAATCATTGAAGCCGCACTGGATCGTTTATCCGAAAATACCGTGGTAGGAAAAACGTAGTCCCTGCCGTATGCCGGCGGCGGGGCCGTCTACTCAATATGTTCTTGTTCGCCCTGTCGAACATCCAGCCATGTCAATAAATCTTCGCCACTCATCGGGCGTGCATACCAATAACCCTGCCCCAGCGTACAACCGAGCTCCATGAGTTGAACTCGCTGCGCTGATGTTTCGATGCCCTCAACGACAACCGACATGCCAAGCGACGCCGCCAGCTCATGCGTATTACTGATAACTGCGCGACAACGGGGTTCCGTGTTCATCTGCTGGACAAATCGAGCGTCGATTTTGATTTCATTAAACGGAAGTTCGCATAAACGCTGCAACGATGAGTGTCCGCAGCCAAAGTCATCTATAGAAAGCTTGCAGCCGAGCATCCGCAACCTGAGCAAATTACCCAGCGTCGATGGGTTGATGTCTAGCGCATCGCTCTCAGTCAACTCAAAAGTAAACCCTGAACTGGGGAGGGTATGCTGGGCAATGGTTGAACCAATATAGGCATGCAAGTCACTGCGGGATAATAGTCCACTTTGCATATTTAATGAGAAGTTAATGAAATGCCCTTGGTTGCGAGCTCGTCTTTGCACCACCGCGCATTGATTCAGTTGCCGAAAAAAAAGCTCATCCATTAAATCGCAGCGTTCCAGCATAGGAATAAACGCTGAAGGTGCAATCAGTCCCCTCGAGGGATGAAGCCAGCGTGCCAGTACCTCAGCCCCAAAAACTTCACCCGTCTCGAGGTTAAACTTAGGTTGGAAGTATGGAGTAAACTCATTGGCCTCGAAGGCTCGACGAACCTCGGTCTCAGATTCTAACTTTATGCCTGACTGGCTCACTGACGGTGCTTGGTAGCAACTACGCGCATACTTGACCAGTAATCCTGCCATCTCACTTTTATCGCAAGGCTTTTCGATATCACCCAACAAATTTATGCCCAGAAGCGGAACGATTTTCTGTACTGAGCGCCGAAGCTCCGGTGCCAGCGTGCTGCTGATCACAACGGAGCGTACGAGCCCCGAGTTAGCTATTTGGTAGAGAAACTCAATGCCGTCCATGCCTTCCATTTGCAAATCACAAATGGCGATATCAACTGGCCCATGCTCTTTCAAAACTGCGATCGCTTGTGCACCCTCGCTGGCCTGGTAGATTTCAGTGCATCCTAGGTGACGCAATGTGGCGACTACAAATGCACGCTGAAACTCATGATCTTCGAGTACTAGAATTTTTAATGGGGGCATAGTCATATCGGCCAGCTCATGATGAAAGTCAGCTCAGTTTCACCAATCCTGAGAAAATCGCGTATCAGATAGCTCCTACTTTTTAGCGGTACTCACTCCATCGAACCCGCCGAGTCAAATACGCGCAGAGAAATTAGCGATGAAGGCGGAAGTGGGGGATTGCAGCCCCTCGGCAGAAAAGCCTCGAAGGCTTCTACACCCCAGGCTTTTGGCAACCGCTTAGGTACGTTGCGTAGCCATGCATAGGGCTCTTGGTCGTTTCGATCAAGATGTAGAGTAGAACACTGACCATTGTGCGTATGCGTCCGGGCATCACG
>NZ_JACAQY010000077.1:0-33972 GCF_013386835.1 Pseudomonas sp. IPO3774 | reverse complement strand
GTTAGCCGCGACGGGCCATGGATGGCCCGTCGCGGCGGCCCGCGGAACCGGGCCGGAGTGCGGGCATGCCGAGCCTAGGCGAGGCACCGAGTGGTGGGGCAAAGACCTTTTGGTTACTTTTGGCTGGGCCGGCATTCCGGGCGTTTGCCAAAAGTGACCCGCTGTAAGAGCGGAACCATAAGTGGCCGTTACCGCAGCAACGGATATGTACACCTTCAGGCCCGACTCCGCAGCCACTGCATAAACCCCTTCTTAACCGGCACCACAGGCGCCTCCTGCGTCAAACTCTGAGCCGCATGCAACCTGAAATCCAGCAGGCTTTTCATAGCCTCACTGATGTCATGCCGAGCATCCAGACAAGGCTTCAGATACTCCTTCTCAATCCGATACAACGTACAAAACGTCTTCGCCGAAAAGTCCGCAGGCACACCCTGCTCCGACAAAATCCCGGCCTCACCAATCACCTCCCCAGGCCCCATCCGCCCGGCTTCAAACTTGTGCCCGGCCTTGGCCAACATCACCGAAATCACCCCGGACTCGATGATAAACAGGTGATCACTCACCTCCCCCGCCGGCAAAATCATCTCCCCGGCGCGAAAGGTCTGCAGCGTCATGTTCTGGCTGAACGTCTCCTTCTCCTCCTGCCTCAATGTCGAGAAGATAGACGAACTCTCCAACAACGCCCGAGCCCGGGAAACCGCCACCGGCGCATTACTCTCGGCCGCCGACAACAAGCTCACCCCCGCCGCCTGCAAATGCCGAAACGCCAAATCATAAAGCTGATTGCGCACCTCACGCTTAAGCGCCATGGCCGGCACAAACCCGCTGATCTCATACTCCACGCCACCACTGGCCGACGTCTTGAACGCCACGCTGGGCGCCGGCTTGGCCAACAACGGCCGACAACCCTGCATCGCCCGCTCCAGCGCATCCAGCACGGTTTGGGGCCGCGCATGGGGGCTGACTTGCAGGCTGACCGCCAAGCCAAACATATCTGCGGGACGTGAGAAGTTGATGATCTTGGCCTTGGCCGCCAACGAGTTGGGCACCACCGCCAGGCTGCCCTGGGAGGTTTGCAGTTGGGTGGCGCGCCAGTCGATGTCGATCACCCGGCCTTCGGTGCCGTCGATGGAGATCCAGTCATCCAGTTGGTAGGGTTTGGTGGTGTTGAGCACGATGCCGGAAAACACGTCGCTCAAGGTGCTTTGCAACGCCAGGCCGACGATGATTGCCACCGCGCCGGAAGTGGCCAGCACGCCCTTGACCGGCAGGTCGAGCACGTAGGCCATGGCGGCGATGATCGCGATCAGGAAGATCACCGCGCCCACCAGATCCTGCAACAGCCGCCCGGTGTGGCCGACCCGCTGCATCATCACCGCGCCGAGCAATACCGTGAGGGTGCGCGCCGCAAACAGCCACCAGCCGATCTGGAACGCCGTTGCCGCCAAATGCAGCGCCACGTTGTCGCCGAACGGCGCGACCTGCATCGGGTTCATGCCTTCGTTGAACAGCACGGCGCTGAACACCGCAAAGATCACCAGCCGCGCCGCCAGCTTCCAATTGGCGAAATCGGCAGAGATCAAACGCCATACGGCAATATCGATCAGTACCAGCGCCAAGGCACAGAACATCGGGTGATCGGAGATAAATGAGGGCATTCAGGCGACTCCAGGGCGAATGCCATGAAGATCGCATGAAATGCCTTTGGAGGGTATAGCGCCCTAGCGCTGCATCTGCCCGAATTGCCCGGACTGATAGTCGGCAAACGCCTGGTGGATTTCCTGCTCGGTGTTCATCACGAACGGGCCGTGACCGACGATGGGTTCGTCGATCGGCTCGCCGCTGAGCAACAGCACCATGGCGTCGTCGCTGGACTCGAGGCGCAGTTGCGTGCCATCGCGCTCGAACAGTGCCAACTGCCCTTCCCGCGCCACTTCAGTGCCGTTGATCCGCACCGTGCCGCGCAACACCACCAGCGCGGTGTTGCGCCCGGCGTGCAGGTCCAGCGTCACAGAGCGGCCGGCTTTGAGGCGCATGTCCCACACGTCGATCGGCGTGAAGGTACGAGCCGGGCCTTTGACCCCGTCGAACTCGCCCGCGATCAAGCGCAGGCTGCCGGCGTTGTCGGCCAGGGGCAGCGTCGGAATATCGCCATCGAGGATGGTCTGGTAACCGGCATCGGTCATTTTGTCCCTGGCCGGCAGGTTGACCCACAACTGGACCATTTCCAGGGCGCCGCCGCTGCGGGCGAACGCCTCGGAGTGAAACTCCTCGTGAATGATGCCCCTGGCGGCTGTCATCCATTGCACATCGCCCGGGCCAATGGTGCCGCCGGCGCCGGTGGAATCGCGGTGTTCGACTTCGCCCTTGTAGACGATGGTCACGGTTTCAAAGCCGCGATGAGGATGCTGGCCCACGCCACGACGTTGCTCGGTCGGGGTGAACGCCGCAGGACCGGCGTGATCCAGCAACAGGAACGGGCTGATCTGCTTGCCCATGGTGTCGTAGGAAAACAGCGTGCGAACCGGAAAGCCGTCGCCGACCCAATGGCCGCGTGGGCTGGTGTAGATGCCGATGATCTTTTTCATATGTGTCTCCAGTAATGGATACACCTTAAATCCGATACCAATTCCGCGCTAGACGGCAAAACCGGCCCTGATCGTCCCACCAGTGGAACAAATACTCGCGGGCTGGATTATTTTATATTTCGACCATAATATGGCGAAAAATATTACAAGCGTAATTTTTAGCTCACCCCGCCCCACGGAGCCCGACATGAACCCTCTCCCCCTGCGTCTTCTCACCCCCCTGGCCCTGCTGGCGGTACTCAGTGGCTGCAACAACAAGGCCGACCCCGTCGCCGAAGCGCCCCTGCCCCGCCCGGTGCTGGCCGCCAAGGTCGAAGCCGCCGGCAGCCAGCAAAGCGCCTACACCGGCGTAGTGGCCGCGCGCACGGAAAGTGACCTGGGGTTTCGCGTCAGCGGCAAGGTGATCGAGCGCAAGGTTGATCCCGGCCAGCACGTCAACCGTGGCGACACCTTGCTGGTGCTGGATATCGGCGACTTCGAACTGGCCCTGCGTTCGGCAAAAAACCGCGTCAATGCGGCCCAGGCGCAACTGCGCCAACGCCGGGACGATGAATCCCGCTACCAGCGCCTGGCCAATACCGGCGCCGTGTCGCGGCAGATTTTCGACCAGTCCGCCACCAACCTGCGGGTGGCCGAAGCCGAGCTGGCTTCCGCGCAATCCGACGCCAGCCAGATCGAAAACCGCCGCACCTACTCGGTGCTCAGGGCCGACAGCGACGGCATCATCACCGACGTGCGGGTGGACCGCGGCCAAGTGGTCGCCGAGGGGCAAGTGGTGGCGCGCCTGGCTCACGACGGCGCCCGGGAAGCCATCGTCAACCTGCCGGAAAACCAGCGCGACCAGGCTTCGCAAAAAGCCCTGGCGTTCCCCTTCGGCGCCCCTGAGCAGGCAGTGACCGCCACGTTGCGCGAGCTGTCTGCCAGCGCCGATCCGACCACCCGCACCTACCGGGCCCGCTATGTCTTGCATGGCCCCGTCGACCGCTTCGCTCTCGGCTCGACCATCACCGTGCGCCTGCAAGGTAACGGCCAGGCGCAACAGACCCGCGTGCCCATCGGGGCGCTGCAGGATGCCGGCAAAGGCACCGGTGTGTGGGTGATTGGCGCCGATGACAAGGTCAGCTTCGCCCCGGTCAACGTCGCCAGCCTCGGCCAGGAGGACGCGTTGCTGGACAGTGGCGTGGACCCCGGCCAAGTAGTCGTCGCCCTCGGCGCGCACCTGCTGCACAGCGGTGACGCGGTACGCCTGTTGCCGGCCCAGGTATTGGCCCTCAACCGTCAGCAGGAACACTGATAATGCGCGGGATCAACCTCTCCGAACTGGCGGTCAAGCATCGCGCGGTCACGCTGTTCCTGATCATCGCGATCCTCGCCGCCGGGGTCTTTGCCTTTGGCAAACTGGGGCGCGCCGAAGACCCTTCGTTCACCGTCAAGGTCATGACCATCACCGCCGCCTGGCCCGGCGCCACCGCGCAAGAGATGCAGGAGCAAGTGGCCGACCGCCTGGAAAAACGCCTGCAGGAGCTGGACTATTACGACCGCGTCGAAACCATCGCCCAACCGGGCTTCGTCTCGATGCGCATGACGTACCTGGAGTCCACCCGTCCCAGCGAGATCCAGGACCTGTTCTACCAGACCCGCAAAAAGCTCAGCGACGAAGCCGCGAAGTTGCCCAAGGGGGTGATCGGGCCGTTCTTCAACGATGAATACTCCGACGTATACTTTTCCCTGTACGCGCTGGAGGCCGAACATCTACCCCACCGGCAACTGGTGCAAATGGCCGAGGACATGCGCCAGGGCCTGCTCAATCTGCCGGGAGTGAAGAAGGTCAATATCCTCGGCGAACAGGCGCAGCGGATCTTCGTCGAGTTTTCCTATGAGCGCCTGGCCACCTTGGGCATCAAGCCCGAGCAGATCTTCGCCGCCCTCGCCGCCCAGAATGCCGTGGCGCCTTCAGGCTTTGTCGAGACCGCCGGGGCACGCGCCTATATCCGCATCGACGGGGCCTTCGACAGCCTGGCGCTGATCGAAAACGTCCCGCTGGAAGCAAACGGCAAGCTGCTGCGCATCGCCGATGTGGCCACCGTCAGCCGGGGTTATGAAGACCCGCCCAGCTACCGTATCCGTCATCAGGGCGACCCGTCGCTGATGCTCGGGGTGATCATGGAGAAGCACTGGAACGGCCTGGAACTGGACAAGGCCCTCAAGGCCCAGGAAGCGAAAATCCAGGCCGACCTGCCGCTGGGGGTCAACTTCGCCAAGGTCTCCGACCAGGCGAAAAACATCAGCCTGGCGGTCAACGAGTTCATGCTGAAGTTCTTCGTCGCCCTCGCGGTGGTAATGGTCATCAGCCTGCTGGCCCTGGGGTTCCGCGTCGGCCTGGTGGTGGCCGCTGCGGTGCCGCTGACCTTGTCGATCGTGTTTGTGATCATGTTGATGACCGGCCGCGAATTCGACCGGGTGACCCTGGGTGCGTTGATCATTTCCCTGGGCCTGCTGGTGGACGACGCGATCATTGCGATCGAGATGATGGTGGTCAAACTCGAGGAAGGTTTTGACCGGATCCACGCGGCCACCTTCGCCTGGAGTTCCACCGCCGCGCCGATGCTCACGGGCACGCTGGTGACGATTATCGGCTTCCTGCCGGTGGGTTTTGCCCGCTCGGGGGCCGGTGAATATGCCGGGAATATTTTCTGGATCGTCGGTTTTGCGCTGATCGCCTCGTGGCTGGTGGCGGTGGTGTTCACCCCGTACCTGGGGGTCAAGCTGCTGCCGCACATCGAGCCGGTTGTCGGCGGCCACGATGCAATTTACGCCGGGCGCTATTACCAGAAACTGCGGCGCCTGGTGGACGCTTGCGTGCGCAGACGCTGGCTGGTCACCGGGTTGGTGGTGGCGGCCTTTGTGCTGTGTGGCCTGGGCATGGGCGTGGTGAAGAAGCAGTTCTTTCCCAACTCCGACCGTTCCGAGCTGATTCTTGAGGTGTACATGCCACCGGGCAGCTCCTTCAAAAGCACCGAGGCGGTAGCGGCGCAGGTGGAAAAGGCGCTGATGGAGGAGCCGCAAACCGTGATGGTCGACACCTATGTCGGCGGTGGTGCACCACGGTTTTTCCTGTCGCTGAACCCTGAGCTGCCAGACCCCGCCTTCGCCAAGCTGATCGTGCAGACCGCCGACGCCCATGCCCGGGACAGCCTGAAAAAACGCATGGCTGAACGCATCGCGGCCGGCGAATTTCCATCGGCGCGGGTGCGCGTCACCCAGTTGGTGTTCGGCCCGCCGGTGCCCTTCCCGGTGGTGTTTCGCGTGTCCGGTCCCGACCTGAATGTGCTGCGCAGCCTAGCTGAAGACGTGCGCCAAGTGGTCGCCGCCAACACACTCACGCGGGACAGCTTCCTCGACTGGGGCGAGCGCGCCAGCAGTTACCGCCTGGTACTCGACCAGGACCGCCTGCGCCTGCTGGGCTTTACCCCCGACGGGGTGAAATCCCAGCTCAACGCGTTGCTCAGCGGCAACCCGATCACCGAAGTGCGCGAAGGCAATCGCACCGTTTCAGTGGTTGCCCGCTCCCAGGGCAGCCAGCGCGAAGACCTCGGCAACCTGGACAATATGACCCTGACCAACAGTGCCGGTGTCTCGGTGCCATTGGCCCAGGTCGGGCATTTCCAGGCGGTGATGGAAGAACCGATCCTCAAGCGCCGCAACCGTGCGCTGACCGTGGAAGTGCGCGCCGACATCGTCGACGGCACCCAGCCGCCAGATGTGGAAATGGCGGTGTACAAGGACCTGCAACCCTTGATCGCCAAGCTGCCGGCCGGGTATCAGATCGTCATCGGCGGCCCGGTGGAAGAAAGCGCCAAGGCCAACGTGGCGCTGGCGGCACTGTTCCCGATCATGATTCTGCTGACGTTGACCGTGATCATGTTCCAGGTGCGTTCGTTCGGGGTGATGTTCATGGTGTTCGCCACCGCGCCGCTGGGGCTGATCGGGGCGGTGCCGACGCTGCTGCTGTTCAACCAGCCGTTCGGGTTCAACGCGATATTGGGGTTGATCGGGATTGGCGGGATTCTGATGCGCAATACGCTGATCTTTACCGACCAGATTCGGCAGAACCAGGACCAGGGCATGGTGATTCGCGAGGCGATCATCGAGGCCACGGTGCGCCGGGCACGGCCGGTGATATTGACCGCGCTGGCGGCGGCGCTGGCGTTTATTCCGCTGACGCTGTCGGTGTTCTGGTCGTCGCTGGCGTATGTGCTGATTGGCGGGGTGCTGGTGGGGACAGTGTTGACGTTGCTGTTCTTGCCGGCGCTGTGCAGTCTGGTGTTGGGGCGGGAGAAGACCCGGGAAGTGGTGCCTGCAACCTGATCCAACCAACACCACAAACCAATGTGGGAGCGGGCTTGCTCGCGAAAGCGGTGTACCAGATAAGCAGATGTCGACTGATAGACCGCATTCGCGAGCAAGCCCGCTCCCACACAAGCCCGCTCCCACATTTAGAGGTGTGGCGTTTTTAAGTCAGCGCTTGGAGAGCTCCATGATCATCCGGCTCAGCAGATAAATCCGCGGCGCCACGCTCTCCACCTCGGAATATTCCTCCGGCGTATGGATATTGCCCCCGACAATCCCGAACCCGTCCAGGGTCGGCGTACCCACGCCAGCCGACAAGCTCGCATCCGCCGCCCCGCCGCTGCCCTCAATGGTCAGCTTGCGCCCCAGCTCGCCATAAATCCCCTGGGCAATCGTCACCAGCTTGTCCGACTCCGGCGTCTGCGGCATCGGCGGCAGGCCACGGTGCAAACTGGTGGTCACTTCAGTCTCGGGGATCAGCTTGTTGGCCGAGACCCGTGCCAGGTCTTTCTCGATCCGGTCAAACTCTTCCGGCAACGCTGCCCGTACATCCGCCTTGGCGGTGGCCTGGTCGGGGATCACGTTGACCCGGTCGCCGGAGTTGATCACGGTGAAGTTGATGGTGGTTTTCTTCTCGGCATCCCCCAGCTTGCCCAGTTGCAGAATCTGGTGCGCCGCTTCCATCGCCGCGTTGCGCCCCAATTCCGGGGCGACGCCGGCGTGGGCGGCCTTGCCCTTGACCTCGACCACGGCGGTGGCGCTGCCTTTGCGCCATACCACCAGGCCATCGGCCGGGCGACCCGGTTCCAGGTTGAGCGTCACGTCGTGGCCCTTGGCGGTGTTGCGGATCAGCTCGGACGCGCCGTCGGTGCCGGTTTCTTCGCTGGCGTCCAGCAGGAAAGTGATTTGTGCGTAGTCCTTGAAGCCCTGGTTTTTCAGGACCTTCAAGGCGTAGATGCCGGCGACGATGCCGCCCTTGTCATCCATTACGCCCGGGCCATAGGCGCGGCCGTCCTTGATGTGGAACGGCCGGGCAGCCGCCGAGCCTTCCTTGAACACCGTGTCCATGTGGGCCATCAGCAGGATCCTGGCCTTGCCGGTGCCCTTGAGGGTGGCGATGACATGGCTGTTATGAGCGGCGGCATCCGGCACCAGCTGGATGCTGAAACCCAGTTGCTTGAGCTCATCGACGGCGATGTCACGCACTTGGGTCAGGCCCGGCTCGTAGCCGGAGCCCGAATCGATATTCACCAGGCGCTCCAGCAGTTTCAAGGCGTCGGCCTTGTACTGCTCGGAATCGGCCTGGATCTGTTTGTGGGGTTCGGCGCTGAAGGCCGGCATGGCGAAAGACAGCGCCAGGGTGGCCGCCAGCAAGGTACGCGGGAAGTTGAAGAGCATGAACCGATCCTTGTTTTTGTTGGAAGGTAGCGCTCCACCCTACCTGACAAACACCGATTTGTTGATCCTCAGATCGACCTCAGCCAACTTCCCTGCACCGAACTGACCCGGTTGCGCCCGCTACTCTTGGCCTCGTACAAGGCCTGGTCGGCATCGCTCAGCCAACTGGTGGCGTCGGCGTGTGCCGGCCGGTATGGCGCCAGGCCGATGCTCAGGCTGGCGCGCAAGGTCGGGTCCTGTGCGTAGGCCAGGGAGTTGAAGCGATCACGCAGGGCGTCCATCACCTCGGTGGCGCGGTTCAGGGGCATGTCCGGCAGGATCACGCAGAATTCGTCGCCACCGTAGCGCCCGGCCAGGTCAGTGGCCCGCAGGTTCTGGCGCAGCACTTTGCTCAATTGACGCAGCACGATATCGCCGGTGACATGGCCGTAGGTGTCGTTGATGGTCTTGAAGTGGTCGATGTCGATCAGCGCGATGGCGGCGCCCTGCTGGTCGCGGCGGCAGCGCTGGAACTCGATTTCCAGGTGGTCTTTCCAGGCGCCGTGGTTGAGCAGGCCCGACAGGCTGTCGGTGCGGCTCAGGGCCAGCAACTCGCGCTTGTGCCGGGCCAGGGTGATCGCTTGCCGGTAACAGATCCAGCCCAGCGCCAGGGGATACAGCATCAGGATCGGCAGGCAGGCGTAGAGCTGCACCTCACTGGTGAGGGCGGTCACCGCCGGAGTGAACACCAGCATCGAGGCGCCGATGCCCAGCGCCTGGGCCACCCAACCGGCGAGCATGAAGCGCGGGCCGCCGATGGCGACGTTGTTCATGGTCATCATCGACAAGGTGGTCACGCTGGGCAGCGGGTTGAACTGCATGGCGCCCACCCAGAACCCGCCGCAAAACGAGTCGAACAGCAGGTTGCGGTGTTCCGAGCGCAGGGAGTTTTTCGAGTGCCGCGACCATTGGTAGGCCACATGCGGCCAGATGAAGGCATTGGCGATCATCACTCCCCAGACCCAAGCGGATTTATCCAGCGGGTAGATGGCGGCGGCCACACAGACAAACCCGAGGGTCAATCCCAGGGTGCGCGACTTGTACAAGCGTGAAGCGAGCGAAAGTCCGTTTCCTCCTGCGGCTGGCATGTCTGGCTTGATCCTGGATGAATGCCCGAAGTCTATCAGGGCACCGGCAGATCGCCACTACCGCTCATAAGCTGGCCTTCAGCTGGAAAAGCCCCGGGCCAGCATCAGCGCCACCCCCAGTAGCAACACCGCCGTGGCCCGTTGCAGCAACACCCGGCGCTTGGGGTTTTCCAGCACGTGCTTGATGCGCTGGCCGAAGTAGCAATACAGGCAGCCGCTGGCAAATTGCAGCAGCAGGAAGGTCAGGCCGAGGATCGCGATGTCGGCGGCGGCACTGCCCTGGCCGATGGCGGCGAACTGCGGGAATACCGCGCTGAACAGAATGATCGCCTTGGGATTCGACAACCCGGTCAGCAGACCTTTTCCGAACAGGCTGCGGGCATTTTCCGGGGTTGCATCGTTGGTCTTGATGGTCACTCCGCTGCTGGTCCATTGCTTGTAGGCCAGGTAAAGGATGTAGGCCACGCCTACCACCTGGATGATCCGGGTGATCAGCGGGTAATCCTTGATCAGCTCGGAAAAACCCACGGCAAAGATCAGGATCGACACCAGGTAGGAAACACTCGCCCCGAACTGCGCCGGCAGGGAGCGGCGCAGGCCGTCCTTCAGGCCGAGGCTGAGCAACAACAAGGTCATGGGCCCGGGGCTGAAGGCCAGGGTGGTGCACAGCAGCAGGAAATACAAAAACGAAGACAGCGTCAGCGCGGTGGCCATGGCGTGGAATTTCACAGCAGGAAAGAGGGCTTGCAGTCTAGGGCGCACGTGCCGCCACAGGCAGGTAAACTCTACGGATATACGCGCAGACTTTACCGGTGAAGCTGGCGGCAAACTTAAGGACAGTGTGATGCCCATTCCTGCGATTCACTTTCATGACCGAGCACCGAAGGTGCAGCAGATCGTCGATGCCCTGGCCCATGCGATCGAGCAAGGCGAATTGGCCGCTGGCAGCAAACTGCCTTCGGTGCGTGAGTTGGGAGCCTTGCTGGGCGTCGGAAAATTCACCATGAATGAAGCGCTGGATCGCCTGCGCGGGCGTCACCTCCTGACCTCCAGCCAGGGCCGCGGGCACTTTGTCGCCAGCAGCCTGGCACAGCCGTCGTCCAGCACCTGGGTCGACTTGCTGCCCCAGGACTTGCTCAGCGTACTGCGCCGCCCCCTGGCCATGGCCCAGGGCGACCTGCGCCCCGGCGGCGGCCATCTGCCGGAAGACTGGCTGGATTCCGAAGCCCTGCGCCAGGCCATGCGCAGCGCAGTCCGCGCCCCTACCCTGCGCATCGCCGGGCTGGGCACCCCGGCGGGCCTGCTGCCGTTGCGCCAGGCGCTGCAACAGAAACTGCACGGTGAAGGGTTGTCGGTGCCGGTGGAACAAATCATCACCACGCCCAACACGGTGCAAGGCCTGGACATGCTCATGCGCCTGCTGGCGCGGCCCGGGGACACGGTGCTGCTGGATGCACCGTGTTATTTCAACTTCCACGCGAACCTGGCGTTGCATGGGGTCAAGGTGGTGACGATCGCCCGGCGGCCTGATGGTTTTGATTTTGTCGCGCTGGAGCAGTTGTTGGCGGAGCATCGTCCGAGCCTGTACCTGACCACCAGCGTGTTGCATAACCCCACCGGGCATTCATTCAGTCCGAGCCAGGCGTTTCGGTTGTTGCAACTGGCCCGGGAGTATCGCTGCCATATCGTTGAGGATGATCTTTACGGGGATTTGCACCCTAACCCGCCGCCGCGCCTGGCGACTTTGGCGGGATTGGAGCAGGTGACGTACCTGTCGGGGTTTTCGAAGGTGCTGACGGCGAATGCGCGGGTCAGTTATGTGGTGGCGGCGCCGCAATTGGCCGCGAATCTGACCAATATGAAGTTGATGAGCGGCGGCATAACGTCCGAGCTGTTCGAACAGATTGTGTATCGGCTGCTGAGTGAGGGTGGGTATGCCCGGCATCGCAAGCGCATGGTTCAGCGGCTGCTGGAGGCCGGTGGGCGGGTTGAGCAGTGGCTGCGGCGTTGCGGGTGTGAATTGCCGATGGGATTTGAGGGCGGGATGTTTATCTGGGCGCGGTTGCCGGCGGGGGTAAATGGTGAGCGGCTGGCTGAAGCCGGGTTGAAACGCGGGATGGTGTTGGCGCCGGGGGCGTTGTTCGGGTATGAGCCGGGGTTGCGGGATTTCATGCGGTTTAATGTGGCGCATTGCGACGAAGGGCGGGTTCAGGCGCAGTTTGAAGGGTTGCTGAGGGCGCCAACCCGAAGAGTTGGCGCCGGGGTTACGGATCAAGCGGAGGGTTGATCACCGTTCACTGGAGATCACGCGCTGGCTGCAGATATGAGCCATGCTGACCGGGGTAGCGTCGCCACCCACGCCGACATCCGGGTACTCCTCGATGCGCAGGCGCCAGACGGCGAAGTTGTAGTTGGTCTCCCAGGTATTTTTGTAACCCGAGTCGTAGGACACATACCTGACAGTCGCCTCACCCGCGCAGTTGCCCAGGTTGACCGTACCGGATGCCGCGCCCGACACGCCGGTTACCGAACCGTAGTAAGGGATGTACACCGGCAGGTAGGTATTACGGTTGACGTGCTTGTCGAGTTGCAGATACGGGGTCAATCCCTGCAGGCGTTTACCGGTGCTGTCGGCCCAGGTCACGGCCCAGCTCAAGTCACGTGCCGCCTGGGTGGTCATGAACGGGTCGTAGTCATTGGCCGAAGCCGGGATCCGCACCACGTTGTCACCTTGCACACTGTGGCTCAACACCTCGGGTGTGGAGCCCAGCGACAGCTTGTAGCGCGCCGTAGCCTTCCAGGTTGCGGCCGGGTTAGGCCGCACCCGTACGTTCACCACGCCATTAACCGATGGCGTTGGCCAGGTGATTTTCGCCTTGGGGCTGATCGGGATCCATTTGACGCCGTCAAAATACTCGGAAATCCACTGGCCCCGATCGCTCTCGTTCACACCGTCGAAATAGGCACTGACCTTCTGCCCGCGCAGGGCCTTGAAGGAGAAGTAGTCTTCATCGGTCGCCGTGTCGGAGTTACCCGTGACGTAGTTCAGGGTATCCGGCAGTTGATAAGCCGTTTCGAAACTGTCGTTAGGCTCGAAATCGTCAATCGTCATGTTGATATCCACGCCGAAACTGAACGGCGAACCGTCAGCCGAATTGGCATGCATGAACCAGTAGTAGTCGCCAGGTGGCAGTACGCCAGCCAACACCTCGTTGGCATTGCCCGGGTTATCCGACGTGCCGAGAGAAGTGATGTTGTTCTGGCCGTCGTCCTGGAACAGGGTCAGGGACATGTTGGTGGCAGCACTCTGCCCTACCAGCATCACTGTCGCCCGTGCCTTTTGGGGCACGTTGAAGTGGTAGCAGACATCGTTGCCGGTTTGCACACCGTCCAGGTTATACATCTGGTTGATACCGAGGGTCTGGCACAGCGGCGTGAACGCCTGGGCCGCCACGGCCTGGGCATCCACCTTGGCGCTATCTGCCTGTACAGGCTCGGCGACCACAACCCCGCTCAAGGCCTTGGCAGCCTGCACCGGCTTTTTCAGCTGCTGCGAGGTTTTGATTTTGTCCAGGAAGGCAGCCGACGCCTTCTGCGCCGTGACGTTGCCGCCACTCTTGAGGGCTTGTTGCACGGCTTGCTGCAACGGTTGCGGCGTCAAGTGTGCAGGAGATTGTTCGGCCAGGGCGCAGGCCGAAACGAAGCAGGACGCCGCGATGGCGGCTCCGAGCATGAACGCTTTTTTCGATTTCATTTTTTATCCATCCATAGTTAAAAAATTGAAGCTCAGGTGATCGGCGACATCCGGTCACCTGGGATGGAATGTAGGACACAACTGTATGCATGTACAGTATTTTTATGGCGGCAGGATAGATGCGCCAATCCCGACTACGCTCATCCCCAACAAAAACGACACCGAGCGCTCCCAATGACTCACCCCACCGAGGCTTTCCGCTCCACCTACCGCGCCAGCATCCACCCCTCCTACAACCCGTGGCTCCACGCTGGTTTCGTTTTCGGCTACGGCCTGCTCTGCATCAGCCTGTTCTGGTCCACCACCCGGCAAATCCAGCTATTGGAATGGCTGGCCATCCCCCTCACCCTGATTTTCTTCAACCTGTGTATCTATCTCGTCCACCGTCACCTGGGCCATCACAAACACACCTTCGCCCGCCTGTTCTACGCCCGCCACACCGGCGACCACCACAGCTTCTTCACCCCCGCCCACATGACCTACGACAGCCCGCGAGACTGGCGCGTCATCCTGTTCCCCGCCTGGCTCATCCTGTTCCACAGCCTGGCCGTGACCCTCCCCGCCTGGTGGCTGCTCAAACACCTCAACCCCAACGTCGCTGGCCTGTTCGCCGGCTGCATGATCCTCGGCTACCTGCTCTACGAGTTTTTCCACGCCTGCGAACACCTGCCCCCCGACCACCCCGTGGCCCGCCTGCCGTGGATCCGCCAGATGCACCACCTGCACGCCCTGCATCACCGGCGCGAACTGATGCAGGGACGCAACTTCAACATCGTCCTGCCGCTGATGGACTACCTGTTCGGCACCCTGCATTGGGAACCACAAGCGCGCGAACCCAAAAAAGGCCAATAAAAAACGCCCCACCTAAGTGGGGCGTCTACATTTCAGAGGGCTCTTATGCGCCGGTTATCGGCCAATGATGTCCTGGCTGCAGATATGCCCCAGGCTCACGTAGGGAACGTTATCGCCACCGACACCGACATTCGGCAATTCCTTGAGGTCGATGCGCCAGCCGCCAACGTTGTACCAGGTGTCCCAGAGGTACTTCACGCCCGTGCTGCTGTCGTAGTACTGGGCACGGTAATCACCCACACAACCGCCCAACTCTGCGCTTCCCGATGTTTTGCCGGCACTGTCGGTGGCAGCCGAGAATATCGTCCAGTTGAAGTCCGGACCCGAAGCAAAACGCTTGTCGACCTTGAGCTGTGAAGTGACCCCCTCCAACGGGGCACCCGTGCTGTCTTTCCATTCGGTTCTCCAGGTCATGAGACGACCGGCCTGGGTCGCCAGAGGTGCGATGCCCGCCGGGATTCGGGTCACCGTTCCGCCCTTCGCATCGAAGTCCGCCAGGTGCGGACTCGAACCGAACGTCAGCTTGTACTCGGACTTGGCATCCCACGCCTCAGCGGGGTTGGCCCGCACGCGCGCCTTGTAGACAAAGCCCGGCGCCCGGCTCGGGAAGGTCGCCGTCGAGCCACCTGGAATGTTGACCCAGGCGCTGCCGTTGAAGTACTCGAAGATCCACTGATTGCGCACGCCCTTGTCGTCATCATCGAGGAACAGGCTGACCCCCTGCCCGCGTACGGCGGCGAAATCGAAGTAGTCAACGTCATCCGGGCTGTCGAGATTGCCCGTCAGGTAATTCAAGCGGTCCGGCAAGGCGAACGCCGTTTCCGGGGTGTCGTTGGGCTCGTAGGCGTCAATCGCGGTGTTGACGATCGCGCCGAAGTCGAAGGCTGAGCCGTCGGCAACCTTGGCTTCCAGGAACCAGTAGTAGTCCCCGGCTTCAAGCATGCCGCTGATGACTTCGTCGCTGTTGCCCGGGTTATCAGAAGTGATCAGTGCCGTCAGGTTGTTCTGCCCGTCGTCCTGGAACAGCGTCAGGGCCATTTCGGTCCCCGGCTGCTGACCCGCGAGGTAGATCTGCACCTTGGCCTTGGCGGGCACATTAAAGTGGAAGCACTTTGATTCGCCGCTCTGCAAACCGTCATAGCTGTAGCCGACGTTAATATCGAGGCTGTCGCACAACGGTACAAAGGCGGCCTGGGCAGCAGGCGCCTTGGCCGGTTTTACCAGCCGGCTCACCGGCGAAATCTGCACACTTTCAGAAGGCTTCGCGACGCTGGCAGCCTTCTTTTGCACACCGACAGTCTTGGTTTTTTGTGCAGCCTTGAGCTTATCCAGCACCTGCGCCGAGGACGCGGAGGCCTGCACCTTGCCACCGGATTTCAGGGCACTCTTGATCGCTGCATCCAGGCTTTTTTCGCTCAGGTGCACGCTGTTCTGCGACGGGTATTGCTCGGCCAGGGCAAAGGCCGAAACGAAGCTGGCAGCCATCATGGCCGCGCCCAGTACAAAGGCTTTTTTAGATTTCATTTTTTATCCATCCATAGTTAAAAAATTGAAGCTCAGGTGACCGGTGACATCCGGTCACCTGGGATGGAATGTAGGACAAAGCTGTATATATGTACAGTGCTTTTTTTAAAAAGCTACCATTTAATCCAGACGTACCAGAGCCCCGAACCTACAAATCCAACCATTCCAAAACGATACGGCCACAGCACCCAGCGCTTGAGAGACAGAGGAACAGACGCCAGCTCTGCCGCCGTCACGTCTCCTCTTCGGATGTGCAGCTTGGGCAGTGAAAGAAAGTCGACAATCAGACTCAAACGCTTGTATCTGTCGATCAGTTTGTTTCTGCCCCAAAACCGTTTGTTGTCACGGACCAAAACGTTATCAATGAAGTAGCTTTCCAGTTCATCCAGTTTTCTGTACTCGACGAATAGCTTCAAACCCAAAAAAATAAATGGCCATCCCCCCAATAAAATCACGCTAAATCCGTGCAACGAAATAGTCATGCACCCTCTCCCTCATAGAATAAGTCGCCGGCCATTTCTCCTAATGCTCCTCCCACGGTTCCACCGGTATACCCTCCCGCAGCACCGCCAATAATCCCGCAAGCGAGTTCACCTTTCCCTTTAGTAGCGATACCCAAAACTAATTTACACAAACCACGCCCCACCTTTGCGCCCAATACCCCGCCACCGGCGGCTCCACCCACCCCGCCCACCAACTTCCCACCCTCCACATACTTCGCCCGCCTACACATCGCCTCCCGCCCCTCCATACATGCTTCCTTGATCTCCAACCCCGCCACACCCACATCCAACGCCAACCCCACATACGTCCCCTTGCCCAAAAACCTCGACGTCTCGGCAATGCTGCGAATCCGCTGCGTGTAGCCCACGATTTCACTCTTGTGCAGATAACTCTTGGTGGAAATACCAGTACTTTTTTCAGTGACTTATTGGTTTTCAGGCTCGTGCCAAATCGCGCCGCACCTTGAAGTTGAGTATCCAAGCGCCGGAACAACATCTGCCGCTTCTGGATAAACGCTTTCTTATTCAAGGCTCCATCCTTGAGTTGTTGATGCAAACGCTCAATTTCTTCCAGAGTGCGCTGAACCTCGTCCAGGTGTCGCCCCCAGGCCGCCGTCGAACTGCCGACTCCACCGAGCTATAAGCCAATAAACTCTGGAATAGATCATAGTTATTGATCACCGCCGCCCCAGCCGAGGCATCCAACTCCAGATTGCGCTGAATCTCCTGGGCATGGCGCATCAACCATGCATCATCAGTAGTGCAAGCCACAGCGTAGGCATCGGGAACGATCACCATCTGCCCCGGCGTCACCAGGCTTGCCTGACGCAAATGCAGGTTCAACGCGTCGAATTGATCGGAGAGTTGCCCACTGGCCCCGGTCAGTAACCGGGATTTCAAACTGAGGTAGTCCGTGGTGCGGTCATTGATGTATCCCTGCGCCATCACTTACATCCCTGATGTAATAGATATGGCGCAGGAATATAGGCAGGCGAACACGGCCCGGACACAAGGTTGGAACAGCTGAAATTACATTTGGGAAATCACCTACCTGGCAGGTAATCAAGGCCTACAAAAAATCGTCGGACTCAATACCCCGTCATCTCCAGATACCCCACCCCACCCTGAAATTTCACCGGCCCCTCCCAGTAAGGAATGCTCAGGTTCATCCAGGCCTTTGGGTTGACCGCTTCCGTGGTGATATCCAGATGTTTGCCCGGGATCTTCAATGACCACTGGGTGGGAATGCTGCGCCCATCAATGGCAGTCGTGCCCAGCGGCGTCAGTTGAATATCCTGGTTGTGCAGGGTCTGTGTGTGGCCCTCTTTGTCGATCCAGGTGCCGGTCAGGTAGGACGGTCCGTCTTTCTGCCGCACCCGAAACAGCATCAATTGCTCGCCACTGTCCAGGTGCAGGGAGAACCAGTCCCAGCCAGTCTGGCTGGCGGTCAGGGGCTGGCTGCTCCATTCGCGATCGAGCCAGGCGTTGCCGGTGACTTGGTAAGATTTTCCATCGATGGTCACGCGGCCATCTGCCTGGAAAAACGGCTGGCTGTAGTAGTACGACGCCTGGCCCTGGTCGGACTTGCGGCTGTAGCCGTTATCCCCCTGGAGCACCAGCGGGCGGCTGGAGGTCAGGTGCAGGTCGTAGTTGAAATGCTCGCCTGCAGCCTTGAGTTGCATGTCCGCCAGGGGGCTGGCTGCACCGGGGCGGGTGGCGAAATTCCAGTCATCGATCCAGGCATTGAACGGCACCGCCTGGGCCCCTGCCTGCCCCACGCCGCCGCGGGCGTAGCGTTCGCTGGCGTAATGGCGGGTGGCCGAGGTGACGGCGGCGTGGCCGAGCCAGATCGTAGAGTCGTGCCAGCCGGGTTGTGTCGGGCCGGCCTTGAGGGCGTTGCGAAACAGCGTCCATTGCACGCCATAGGCATTGCCCTCGGCATCCTTCAGGTTGGCGGTGAGGTACCACCATTCGATGCGATAGCCGTCATGGGGGCCATGGTCCTGGGGAAAGCTGAAGACCTTGCCGGGTACCACCTGGGCAAAGTCCGCGGCCTGGCTGCCCAGTCCGGCGAAGCTTTCTTCAGGTGCAGGTGGTTTGTCGCAGGCGCCCAGCAGCAGGAACGTCGCCCATAACAGGTACTTAATCTTCATTGGCAAAGGTCCTCAGCAAATCCGCCGGGCGACTGCGGTACAGCTGCCACAACGGCCAGGCCGAAGCCAGCAAGGTGGCCAGCATCGCCAGACCCAGCAGTTGCGCCAGTTGCCCCGGGAACACCTGCAACGGCAGGCGCCAGCCGAAGGCCTGGACGTTGATCACCACGTCCAGGCACCACGCCAGCAGCAAGCCCAGCGGCAAAGCCAGCACCAGGGTCAGCACCGCCAGCAACCAGGTCTGGCCGAGGTTGAGCAGCATCAATTGGCGGCGCGTCACGCCCAGCGCCCACAACGGCGCCAACTGGCCGAGGCGGCTTTGGCTCTGGGTCAGCAGGCTGATAAACAACGCCACGCCGGCGACGCCCAGGGTCAGGCTGTTAAGGGCGGCGGTGGCGGCAAAAGTCCGTTCGAAGACCTGGCTCGACCAGCCCTTGAGCTGCTGCTGATCGACGATGCGGCTGTCTTCGAGGGCAAACCGTTCCTGTACTGCACGCACCAGCGGCGGCACGTTGCCCGGCAAAACCCGCAGGTTGAAACGCGCCGGCGACAATCCCGGCCAGTGCTGCAACAGGTGCCGCGAATTCACCAGCAAGTGGCCCTTGGGGTTGCCGTAGTCGGCATAAATCCCCACGACCTTCGGCGACCATGGACCTTGGGGCGTGGGGATGCTGACCACATCGCCCAGCCGCACCTTGAGCCGGCGTGCCATTTGCTCACTGAGCATCAGGCTGTCGTCCTGCAACAACTGGCTCCATGGGTTCGCCGCCGCTTCCAGCAGCGGCCAATGCTGGCGATAAGTAGGGTCGTCGACCACGCCGAACAGGTCAGCCGGCCACGCCTGCAACTGCACCGCAACCTGCCAGGTCGGCAGCACTGTCTGCACCAGGGGCTGCTGCACCAGCCAGGTTTGCAGCGCCTCGGCCTGGGCCGGGTTTTGCGGGTTGAGGTACAACTCGGCGGTCAGGCGTTGTTCCAGCCAGTTGTTGAAGGTCTGGCGAAAGCCCGAGGTCATCGAGCCCGCGCCGATATTGGCGGCCAACGCCAGCAGCAAGGCCATCAGCGCCAGGCTCAGGGCCGGCAACTGCTGGCGGCAATCGGCGAGAAACCACTGCCCCAGCACCGAACGGCTGCGCCCCAATACCGCCTTGAGCACACCATTGAGCACCACCGGCAAGCCCAGCGCAGCGCCCAGCAACAAGGCCGCCATCAAGACAAAACCACTGGCCAGGCTATCGCCAAATACCAGCGCCAACAGCGCAACCAGTAAGGCCGAACCCGCCACCCAGCCCTGGCGTCGCAGCCAGCGCCCATGGGCCTGGTGCCAGGCCTGGGCGTTGGCCAGCGCCAGCAGCGGCAAACGCGCCGCCCGCCACAGGCTGCTGGCCCCGGCGAGCAACGCGCCGAGCAAACCCAGGCCCAGGCCACTGAGCCACCACAGCGGGCTGAGGCTCAGTTGGCCGGGCAACTCGGCGCCATACAGGCCGCGCAAGCTGGCGGCTACATCCGGCAGCAACAGGCTGGCAAGCAAGTACCCGCTGGCCACGCCCGCCAGGCCACCCAGCACGGCCAGGCCACCGAGTTCCACCGCCAGGCTGAGGATCAGCATCCGCGCACTGACCCCGCACGCCCGCAAGGTTCGCAGCAGGCCGCGCCGCTGCTCCAGCGCCAGGCCGATGGCGGCATGCACGATAAACAGGCCCACCACAAAGGACAGAAAGCCCAGCGCATCGAGGTTCAGATGGAAGCTTTCAGTGAGGCGCGCGAGGTTGTTTTCCTCGGCCTGCTTGAGCTGCAGTTGCGCGCCCAGTTCCGGCGGCAGGGCGGGATGCGCGGCGGCAAAGGCCCTGTCCAGCAGCAACCGCGACAGGCGTTGGGGCATGTCCAGCAGCGGTTGGGCGAAGCCGATATCGGTCAGTAAGACGCCGGGGGCCATGTCCGCTTGAACATGCAGCGGCGGCAGCGCGAGCCCGGCGGCTGTCAGCGGCTGGTCGCCCTCTTTCAGGCCCAGAGACTGCAAGGTCTGCGGCGCGATCCAGGTGCGTCCCGGCGGGTTGAAGAACGCGACCATCTGCGCCCGGTCCAGGGTCTGCCCGGCCAGCGCGCCACCGCCGGGCAACGACACCGGGTCGATGCCCATCACTTGCAGGCGCTGGTCTTCATGGCCCTTGAGCTGCACGCGGCCCTGCACCACCGGCGACACCGGCCACCCGGCGCGGCGCAGGTCGGCAAACAGCGCCTGGGGGAAGCTCGCACCGTCCGGCGCACTGAGGCTGGCCTGGGGTTCGCCGCCGATCAGCTGGCTGGCCCGCGCGTAGCTGTCCCGCGCCTGGCTGTTGAGGGCTTGCACGCCGGTCAACAGCGCGGTGGCCAGCCACAGGCCAGTGAGCACACTGAAGAATTGCACAGGGTGGCGCCGCCAATGGCTGAGCAGCGCGCGCAGTGTCCAGTGGAAGACCCGCATGTCAGCGGGCGTCCGCAGCGAGTACCTGGCCGCGATGTAACACCACCTGCTGGTCAAGGCGCGCCGCGATGCGCGGGCTGTGGGTGACCATCAGCAAACTGGTGGGGCTGTCTCGCAGCAGGTCCAGCAGCAGTTGCAGCACTTCGTCACTGGTGCCTTCGTCGAGGTTACCGGTGGGTTCGTCCGCCAGCAACAAGCCGGGGCGCGACGCCAGGGCTCGTCCTACCGCTACCCGTTGCTGCTGGCCGCCGGACAGTTGTTCGGGGTAACGCCTGAGCAAGTCACCCAGGCCGAGTCGCTCCACAAGCTGCGCTTGCCACGCCGGATCGAGGCGCCCGGCCAGGCGCGCCTGGAAGGCCAGGTTGTCTTCGACCCGCAGGCTGCCGATCAGGTTGAACTGCTGGAACACCAGGCCGATCTCGGTGCGACGCCAGTGGGCCAGTTGCGCCTCACTCATCTGGTCCAGGCGCTGGTCGCCGACCTGGATGCTGCCACGGTTGACCTGGTCGAGCCCGGCCACCAAATGCAGCAGCGTGCTTTTGCCACTGCCCGACTCACCCATCAACGCCAGGCTGCTGCGCGCTCCCAGGTACAGGTCGACACCCGCCAGCACGGTCAACGGCCCCTGCGGCGTGCCATAACTCTTGAATACCCCTTGTACCTGCAGCATCACCCCTCCCCACAAGCTTCTGGACTTAAGCCGGAGAATAACGGTTGTCACATTTTTATGTCACAACCATGGGCAAAAGGAGCGCCCCATGACCCCCTGCAAATTTTTCACATCGATTTCACCCGGCCGCCACCTGCTGCACTTTAAATTGCCGTCCATGGGCAGATAACAGGCTGGTTATTTCAAACGCCCGTTAGTGCAAGTGAACAATTTTTTATATCGGTATGTTCAGCAAAAAGACAGCGCCCCTATGACACGCTTTTGCATATTCCTGCATCAGCGCTACTCACTTGGCGCCTGCCTAACTTGCCGCTGCCAGTTACCGGATTAACGCCTGGAAGTTACCAATGGTGAATAGTGTGGTTGACCTGACCCTGAGCAAGTCTCGCTCGCGCTGGGCATTTGTAAAACAGCTGAACAAACTGTGGCTGGGCGTGGCAGGTATCGTGATGATCAGCCTGGCAGTAACGGCGTTCATCTGGTGGCCAAGATCGCCGCTGGACCTGGGCGTGGGCCACCGCCTGCTCACCTCCGGAACCCTGGAAGCCTGGCGTAACGGAGACCTGGTGGTGCTGGTCCGCCATGAGGAACGCTGTGACCGCTCCAACAACCCTTGCCTGGGCCCGGCAGACGGCCTGACCACGCTCGGCTCGTTGTCTGCCAGTGCCGTGGGCAAGGCCTTCCAGACCCTGGGCATGGAAAACACCGACGTACTGAGCAGCCCCACCACCCGCACCGCGCAGACCTCGCTTTTCATGTTCGGCAAGGCCGAATTGTCACCCGGGCCCCTGGCCATCTGCGGCCCTGCCATCGGCGAGGAACTGCGCCCGCATAAACACGCGGACCGCAACCTGCTGGTGGTCACCCACAGCGCCTGCATCAGCGACTTCGAGGAGGCATTGGGCTACTCACACGCTGCCCATGCTGAATACGGCAGTGCATTGTTTGTAAAGCTGCTGCCCGATGGCAAGTTCAAGGCGCTGGGTATTTTGAACAGTAAAGACTGGGCCGCCGTGCTTAAACAACTTTAGAACACTTCTTAACATTTAATCATTCAAGTTCGTTCAGCAAAAAGACAGCCAGACCGTGGCATCGTCTATGGTTTTAATTGAATTTTTGTCAAAAAATTATTAGCTCACTAACTTTTCACAAGTTAACAACATGACGATGACCTTCGATGACTTATTGGACGCCACACGTTTAACGAGCTTGACTGGGGCACAGGGATATTCAGTTTCGCCCCCCCACTAACAGACTGTTTAAGGAATAACGTTCTGTGCCGCATTTCTACCCGACCACGACCACCTTCCACCCCTCGCGCATGGCTGATCCAGCGCTCGCGCTGATTCACCGTCAATACCGCTTGAGAGTGCAATAGCCATGACCCGCCTTAAACCATTGCCCGTATTACTACTGGCATTCGTGATGTTCTATCTACTGCCACTGGGCCTGCATGGCCTATGGATTCCTGACGAAACCCGCTACGCCCAGATCAGCCAGGAAATGCTCATGAGCGGCAACTGGGTGGCACCGCACTTCATGGGCGTGCGCTATTTCGAAAAACCCGCAGCCGGCTACTGGCTCATTGCACTGGGCCAGGCGTTGTTCGGTGAAAACCTGTTCGGCGTGCGCATCGCTTCCGCCCTGACCACCGGCCTGAGCGTCGTGCTCGCCTACCTGATCGCCCGCCGGCTGTGGAACGACCCGCGCAAGAGCTTCGCTTGCGCGCTGCTCTACATGAGTTTCGGCCTGGTGGCCGGGCAAGCCGGTTATTCCAACCTGGATCCGCAATTCACCTTTTGGGTCAACCTGAGCCTGGCGGCGCTGTGGTTTGCCCTCGACAGCTCCACCCCCCGTGCCCGCCTCGCCAGCTGGACGTTGTTGGGTGTGGCCTGCGGCATGGGTTTCATGACCAAGGGTTTCCTGGCGTGGTTGCTGCCGGTGTTGATCGCCCTGCCTTACATGCTCTGGCAGCGTCGCCTGGGGGAACTGCTGCGCTACGGGCCGCTGGCGATTCTGGTGGCGGCCGTGGTGTGCCTGCCCTGGGCACTGACGATCCACCTGCAGGAACCGGACTACTGGCGTTTCTTCTTCTGGCACGAGCACATCCGCCGGTTTGCCTCCGACAATGCCCAGCATGCACGACCCTGGTGGTTCTACCTGCCGCTGATGGTGGTGTCGTGCCTGCCATGGGCGGCGCTGCTGCCGGCGACACTGTGCAAGGCCTGGAAGGAAAAGCGCCAACCGGCCATCGTCTTCCTGGCGCTGTGGTTGCTGCTGCCCCTGGGCTTTTTCAGCCTGAGCAACGGCAAGCTGCCGACCTACATCATGCCGTGCCTGCTGCCGCTGGCGCTGCTGATGGGCCATGCGTTGATCGACCTGCTGGCCAACGCCCGCACCCGCACGCTGCGCGTCAATGGCCTGCTCAACCTGGGCATCGGCGTCGCGACAATGGTGACGCTGATCTACCTGCAAATCGACCGGCCGTTGTACGGCAACAGCCACAGCGAGATGTTCAACCTGTCCCTGACGTTCATCGTGCTGATGGGCTGGATGCTCGCCAACCTGCTTCAAGCCTTCCGCCCATTGGCGCTGTGGGCGATGCCGGCGTTGGGCATTGGCCTGCTGGTGGCGCTGTTGCCCGCCGGCATGCCGGCGGTGATCGAAGATAACCAGATGCCTGATCAGTTCGTGCTCCAGCACCTGGACGAGCTCCAAAAGACCCAAGCGCTGCTGAGCAACGAACTGGAATCGGCGTCGGCCCTGGCATGGCGCCTGCGGCGGCCCGAAGTGACGCTCTACAACACCGAAGGCGAACTGCGCTACGGCCTGCAATACGCCGACTCGATGCACCGCAAGGTGGATCTGGACAGCGTTCAAGCCTGGCTCAAGCAGGCGCGCCAGCAAGGCCCGGTGGGCGTGCTGATGCGGGTCAGGAGCACCAGCGAAATGCGCGAAGCCGGCCAGCTGCCGTTGGGGGGCAAGCGTTATTACAAGGGTGACCTGGAGATCATCATCTACCCGCCATTGCCGTAACACAGCGGCACTAATGTGGGGTGACCCATTAAACACTCATCCCACATCGGAACCGCTCCATGACCTTCTGGAAAACCGAACGCGGCGCCCTGCTGCTGCTCCTGGGCGTGTCGGCCCTGATCCTGCTGCTGGGCCTGGGCGCCCGCGACCTGTGGGGCCCGGAAACCCGCTGGGCGAACATCACCCTGCAGATGCTGCAAAGCGGCGACTACTTCGACCCGTACCTCAAGGGCACCCCGTATTACGACAAACCCCTGCCGTCGTACTGGCTGATCACCGGCCTGGCCAACCTGATGGGCGGCCTGGGCCCGTGGTCGTTGCGCCTGTCATCGGTCATCTCGGCGTGGCTGAGCATCTGGCTGGTGTACCTGATCGGCGAGCAACTGTTCCGCAAAGGCACCGGCCTGATTGCCGGCTGGATGCTCGCGACCACCTTCTACTTCCTCTTCTGGGCCCGGGTGGCCACGGCGGACGTGCTGACCGTATGCGGCGTGCTCGCCGCCGTCTGGTGGTATTGGCGCGGGCCGGACGATACGCGGCTGGGGCGCTACACGGTGTTCTTCCTGTTACTGGCGGCGACGTCGCTGTTCAAGGGCTTGATCGGCTTTGTACTGCCGGGCCTGGTGCTGTTGCCGCACTTGCTCAGCGAACAGCGCTACAAACGCCATCTCAACCTGCGGTTGGTGCTGGCCGTGATCATCGCCGGGGCGTTCTACGCGATCCCGTTTGTGCTGTCCCACCTCTACGGCGCACCGACCTACGGTGCAAGCGGCCTGGAACTGGTGTTCCGGGAAAACGTGGTGCGCTTCTTCGACCCGTTCGACCATATGGGGCCGATCTACACCTACCTGATCTACCTGCCGGCCTACACCTTGCCCTGGGCGCCGTGCTGGGTGCTGGGCCTGTGGCTCGCCGCGCGGCATTGGCGCGACACCCCGCCCAACACCCGCTGGCTGGTGTGGGGGCTGGGCCTGCTGTTTGTGTTCTTCACCGCCAGTGGCAGCCGGCGCAGTTACTACGTGCTGCCGCTGGTGCCGTTCGCGCAGTTGCTGGCGGCGTGGTGGGTCAGTGAGCGTATCGCCCGCAAAGGCACGGTCGGCCGGGGTTGGTACCGTGGGTTCGGCATCGCTGCCGGGGTGATGCTGCTGGTACTCGGGGTGGTGTATCCGTGGACCAATGGCAATGGCGGCGTGACCCGTTTCGCCGAGGACGTTCAAGCGCAAGCAGTGAAAAGCGCGCCATGGAACGCGTGGCAGATGGTGATGGTGGAAGTCGACAACAAGGTACCGATGTACCTGCAAAATCACGGGACGCCGTTCTACTACGTTGCCGAAACCCAGGACTTTCCGCGCCAGGGCGACAGTGCGGCGTTCATGGCCTGGCTGGAAAAAACCAGCGGCCGCACCTTTGATCCCAAGCGCACAATTATTGTCGCGCAGTCCACCAAGGATGACCCGACGCCGCTGGCCTACCTGGGCAACGATCATCAGGTCATCACTACCCAGCCGGACAATGGTGAACGGTTGTTCCACAAGCGTGACGGTGGCAGCGTGGCATTTGTGCCCAACGCCGCGCCGTAGCACTGGCGGCATGGGGCGGGCATTGCTAGTGTGGCGCGCTTAAGCCACCGTCCGAGCCCGGCCCGCCATGCCCTACTCTTCGCTTTCCCTTGCCGCCCTGAGCCTGATCGTGCTCGCCACGCCGGTAGCGGCAGACACGCCGATGCCGGCCAACATGGTTTACCTGCGCAGCCTCGACCCGAGCATCGCCCAGGACATTCGCTACGCCAGCCCCCACAACTTCACCGGAGCGCCGCTGGACGGCTACAAAGCAGCCGAATGCGTGCTGTCTGCCGACGCGGCAAAGGCACTGGTACGGGTCCAGGCCGAGTTGGCCAGGCAGGGTTACGGCTTGAAGGTCTTCGACTGCTATCGTCCCAGCCGTGCCGTGGCGAACATGGGCCGCTTCGCCAGCCTGCCGGGGGATCCGGCCAAGGCCGAGTTCTACCCCCGGGTGAACAAGCAGGATTTCTGGCGCCTGGGCTATGTGGCCAAGGTTTCCAACCACTCCCGGGGGGCGGCAGTGGACGTGACCCTGACCGGCCCCGATGCACTGCCAGCCCAGGCCTGGAACGCCGACACCGCGGCGGTGGATTGCGCCGCCGGTTACGGTCGACGCCTGCCCGATGGCGGCCTGGACATGGGCACCGGTTTTGATTGCTTCGACGAAATGGCCCACACCAACAGCTCCCACATCAGCCAGGCGGCACGCCAGAATCGCCAACGGTTGAGCGCTGCGATGGCCAAGGAAGGCTTTACCGGTTATGCCGGCGAATGGTGGCACTTCACCTACAGCCGCAATCCGGTGCGGGCCGAGCCGATGGACTTCCCTATCGAACCGCTGCGGTAACATCACAACACAGCTTCAGCTTGATAAAGCCCGGGGCAAAAACTAGCGTTTGAGGTTTCCCTCTTTTCAAGGACTGAACGCCGTTGAACACGCTCATCAAAACCTGCGCGGCGCTGCTGACGCTGCTTTCAAACGTGGCACTCGCGCAAATCCCCGAGACCAGCCGGCAACTGATCGTGGTCACCACCCCGGGCTGGAACGCCCTCCAGGGCAACGCACAACGCTATGAGCGGCACGGGCAAGGCTTTCAGAAAGTCGGCGAACCCTTTGCCATCGTGGTCGGTAAAAACGGCATGGCGTGGGGCACCGGCCTTACGACGCCCACCCCCGACCAGCAGCCCCTCAAGCATGAAGGCGATGGCAAGGCCCCGGCCGGCATCTTCAAACTCGGCGGTGCCTTCGGCTACGCCCCCACCGCTGACACCCGCTTGCCTTACGCGGCCAGTACCGCCACCCGCGAATGCGTGGATGACAGCCAGTCCAGCCATTACAACACCCTGGTGGACAGCTCGGCGGTGAACAAGGACTGGACCAGTTCCGAGCGGATGCTGCGCAAGGACCAGCTGTACCGCCAGGGGATTTTTGTCGAGCACAACACACCGGCTTTGGCCAACGGCGGCTCGTGTATTTTCCTGCATATCTGGCGCAGCGTCAGTTCGGGAACATTGGGCTGCACGGCGATGGACCCGGTGAATATCCAGGCGTTGTTTGCCTGGCTGGACCCGCGAGAAAACCCGCTGCTGGTGCAACTGCCCGCCGCGCAGTACGACCTCTACCGTGAGCGCTGGAAACTGCCGTCCCGCTGAGCTGACAGCAGGCGTTGAAATGCGGCCAATACCTCGCCGGGTTTTTCCAGCATGAGTTGGTGGCCGCATTCGGGCAACAACTGATACTCGGCATTGGGCAAATGCCGGGCGAGTGCTTCGCCGCCACTGGCCGGGGTCAGGCCGTCGGTGTCGCCGGCCAGCACACTCACGGGCAGGGTCAGGGTGAGCAGTGCATTGGCGTCTGGCCATTGGACGTTTTTCATCAGGGCCTTGAACATGTACAGCGGGTTGCGCTCGGTGAGTTTTTCTTCGTAGGCGACCAGTGCGGGGTCGGCTTTGGCGTTCCATGCGGCCTGGCGGAAACCTTTGGCCAGCAGTGGGCGCAGCCATTCCAGGAGCCATGCGGGTAGACGCATCAGGCCGCCGCTCCGGCTGATGCTGTGCAGTCGGGTGCCCAGCAGCAATACGGCTTCGATGGGGATCGCAGGTTTGGCCAGCAAGGCGCTCAGGGTCAGGCCAGTGCCGAAGGAGTGGGCGACGATGAGGTTGCGGGAGCCGCCGTAGCGCCTGAGGATTTCCAGGTAGTCGGCGACCAGTTCGGGCCAGGCGTAAGCCTCGGGGTTGCGGGGTTTTGCGCTGGCGCCGTGGCCGAGCAGGTCCCAGGCGACCAGGCTGTAGCCTTGGGTTTTCAGGGATTGCCATTGGTGGCGCCACTGGTCCTTGTTGCCGCCGGCGCCGTGGCAGAAGAACACTACCGTGTCGGGTTGGGTGGTGCCCGCGTGATGGGTGATGCTCAGGTGACGGTTGGGGCGGATTTCCAGTGGTTGGCCCTGGATCACTGGCAGTTCGGTGAAAGAGGTCGGCATGGAGGTTTCTCAATAAGTGAAAGGGTTGAGTGTGGTGAAGCAACAGCAAAATCAAAGGCGGACACGATCCAAATGTGGGAGCGGGCTTGCTCGCGAAGGTCGTTAACGATAACGCGAACATCCTGATTCAACGCGGCGCTCTCAGGTTCTTCGCGAGCAAGCCCGCTCCCACATAAAACGGCTCTGCTTTTGCTCTAACACTCAGGTCGTCTTTGCCGCTTTTGCAATGTGACTCGCTGTAAGAGCGAAACCATAGGTGGCCGTTACCTGAATAACGGATATGCCCCCAACCCCAACACCCCAAGTCAGATGGCCTCAGCCATCAACAACTCCCGCGTATAAGGATGCCGCGCATCAGCAAACAGCGCCGCCGTCTCCCCCTGCTCCACCACCCTCCCCTGACGCATCACCGCAATCCGGTCGCACAACCGCGCAGCCACCCGCAAGTCATGAGTAATAAACACAATGCTCAACCTGAACCGCCGCTGCAGCGACTCCAGCAACTCCAGAATCTGCACCTGGATCAGCGCATCCAGCGCCGACACACACTCATCAGCGATCAACACCTTAGGCTCCACCGCCAACGCCCGGGCGATCCCTATGCGCTGCCGTTGCCCCCCGGAAAACTCATGAGGAAACCGCTCAAACGCCGCTGCCGGCAACCCCACCAACCCCAGCAACTCACGGGCCCGCCGCTCGGCATCCGCCTTGGAAACCCCCTGCACCAAAGGCCCAGTCATAACAATCTGCCCCACCGTCTGCCGCGGATTGAGCGAGGCAAACGGATCCTGGAAAATCATCTGCACATCACTGCGCAACGCTCGCAGCCGCCCTTCAGACAACCCCGCGACCTCCCGCCCTAACCACTCGATCCGCCCGCTGTCAGCACGCAGCAAACGCACAAGGCACCGACCCAGGGTCGACTTGCCCGACCCCGACTCCCCCACAATCCCCAACGTCTCGCCTTCACGCAATTGCAGCTGAACCGCATCCAACGCCTGAGTCGCACGCCGCCCCCACCAACCGCTGCGGCTGCGGAACACCTTGCCCAGCGCTTCGGCCTTCAGCACCACAGGGCCAGCCACCTGCGTACGTGGCACCAGCGGTTGCGCCGACACCGCCGCCAACAACTGCCGGGTGTAATCTTCCCGGGGCACACGCAACACCGCCGGGGCCGTGCCCTGCTCCACCACCCGGCCCTTTTCCAGCACCAGCACCCGGTCGGCAATCGCCTCGACCACGGCAAAGTCGTGGGTGATAAACAACAGTGCCATGCCCTTGTCCTGCTGGATCTTGCGCAGCAGGTCGAGAATCTGCGCCTGGGTGGTCACGTCCAGCGCCGAGGTCGGCTCATCGGCAATCAACAGCGCCGGATCAAACGCCAGGGCCATGGCGATCACCACCCGCTGACGCTGCCCGCCAGACAGTTCAAACGGATACGCCAGTCGCAAGCGCTCAGGGTCGGGCAAGCCGACATAACCGAGCAAATCCACCACCCGCTGACGCCGCACCCGTGCCGCCGCCACGCCATGGGCGCGCAGGGTTTCATCGATCTGTTGGCCCACCCGCAACAGTGGGTTGAGGGCGCTCATGGGCTCCTGGAATACCATGCTGATATCCCGCCCGCGCAGTTGGCGCATGGCCTCTTCGCTGCGGTCGGCCAGGTCTTCGTCGCGAAACACCAGGCGCCCGCTTTCCACCTTCAGCGGGGCCGGCAACTGGCGCAGCAAAGCCTTGGCCAGCATTGACTTGCCGGAACCGGATTCACCCACCACACACAAGCATTCGCCACGGTTCAGTTGCAGCGACAGGTCATACAGCGCATGGCTGCGGTCCGCACCGGCCGGCAAGGCGATACGCAAATGTTCAACACTCAACAACGTCATAGCGACCTCCCGGGCTCAAAGGCCACACGCAAACCTTCACCGACTCGATTGACCGCCAGCACGCACAGCACAATCGCCAACCCCGGCAGAAAGCTCATCCACCAGGCGTCCCGCAGCAAGCCACGGGAGGCATTGATCATGTAGCCCCAGCTCATGGCTTCCGGGTCGCTCAAGCCGAGAAACGCCAGGGCCGCTTCGGTGAGGATCGCCGTGGCCATGACAAAGGTCATGGTCACCAGCAGCGGCGCCAGGGCGTTGGGCAGGATCTGCTGGGCGATGATCCCCAGCGGCGACTGCCCCAGCACCCGCGCGGCCTGCACGAATTCGCGCTGGCGCAGGGTCAGGAACTCACTGCGCACCAACCGCGCCACCGCCGGCCACGCTACGAGTGCGATGGCCAGCACGATGGAGAACAGGGACGGCTCAAGGATCGCCACCAGGATCACCGCCAGTACCAGTTGCGGAATGATCTGGAAGAACTCGGCAATGCGCATCAGCACACCGTCGAGCCAGCCACCGAAATAGCCGGCGACCGCGCCGACCAGCAGGCCCACCACCAGGGTCGCCAGGCTGGCCAGCGCCCCCACGGCCAGGGACACCCGCGCGCCGTACAGCAGGCCACTGGCGAGGTCGCGACCGAGCAGGTCACTGCCCAGCCAATGGGCCGGGTCGTGGAATGGCGCGAGCATCGGCTGGCTGTTCATCTCCCATGGCGAGCTGCTGGTCAGCCAGGGGGCGGCGATCGCCAACAGCGTCAGCAGCAGCAAAAACAGCGCACCGATCAACGCCGCAGGCTGGCGCACAAAACGTCGGAAAACCAGCATCAGCCTTGCACTCCTGCACCGATACGCGGGTCGAGAAAACGACAGATCACATCGGTCAACACGTTAAAGCCCACCACCAGAATCGAGATCACCAGGAAACCGCCCATCAACACGCCGTAGTCACGCTGGGCCAGCGAGTCGTACATCAAGCGACCAATCCCCGGCCAGGAATACACCACCTCCACCAGCAACGCGCCGCTGGCCAACTGGCCCAGTTGCAAACCGGCAAAGGTCACCACCGGCAACAGCGCATTGCGCAACACATGCACGTACAAAATCCGCCGCGGGTGCAGGCCCTTGGCGTGGGCGGTGCGCACGTATTCCTGGCCAAGGGCGTCGAGCACGGCGGCGCGGGTCAGGTGGATATACAAGGCGAGGAACAGCACGCTCAACGACACGCACGGCAGCAGCAGGTGCTTGAGCCGGTCGAGCAGGGAAAAGTCCTGTGCCACCGTTTCCATGCCAAACGCCGGCAACCAATCGAGGCTGACGGAGAACAACAGGATCAGCAGCATCGCCAGCCAGAATGGCGGCATCGCATACAGCAGCAATGCGCCGTGGGAGATCACGCCATCCAGCCAGTGACGCTTCTGTCGGGCCCGGGCGGCCAACGTCCCCAGGGTGACGCCAAGCACCGACGAGAGCAAAAATGCCGAGCCCATCAGGGCCAGTGTTGCCGGCAAGCGCTCGGCAATCAGCGACCACACCGAGGTCTGGTTGCGGTAGGAATAACCCAGGTCCAGATGGGCGATATTGCCCAGGTAGATCAGCAACTGCGTGAGCAACGGCTTGTCCAGGCCCATGGTCTGGCGCAGGTGTTCGATGAACTGCACATCATCCACCCCCGCCTCGCCGGCCAACAGCAGCGCCGGGTCACCCGGCGCCAGGCGGATCAGTAAAAAGCCCAGCACCAGCACCGCCACAATCATCAACAGTGCCTTGAGCAGGCGACCGCTGAAATACAGCAACCCGTTCATGGTGCAGGCGCGTCGAGGTAGACGCTTTCGTAGTCTTCGTTAAGGCTGGTGGCGGTTTGCAGCAGGTTCTTCACCTCTTTGTGGAACAGTGTCGGGTAGCGCATTTCGAAGATCGGCGCGATCGGCAGGTCGGTGTTCAGCACGTTTTCCAACTGGCTATAGAGCCTGGTGCGTTCCGGGCCTTCCGGGGTGTTGGCGACCTGGGTCCACAGGGCATCGGCCTCGGGGCTGTTGTAGCCGCTGACGTTGGCAAATGGCGAAGTCTTGAGGATGTAGTCGGAGCGGTACAGGTAGGCGTTGGTCAGGTACGGGTCGCCGATCTGGAAGATGAAGTTGTAGGTCAGGTCGAAGTCCCAGTCGCTGACGCGCTGGAACCAGGTGGCGGCGTCGGACGTCACCACTTGTACCTTGAAGCCCAGCGGCTGCAGGGCTTGCTTGGTGTATTCGGCCAGGCGCTCCCAGGCACCGCCCTTCTCGCCGTTAAGCAGGCGAATCCGCACGGCGCCCACGTCCACGCCGGACTCGGCAATCAGCGCCTTGGCTTTTTTCACGTCATAGGTGTACTGCGGCAATAGCGGGTCGTGGTACGGCGAGGTGGACACGAACTGGCCGGGGGCAACCTTGCCCGAACCGAAGAAGATGTTGTCGACGATGAACTGGCGGTTCAGCGCATACAGGATCGCCTGGCGCACCTTGGGGTTGTTCAGCGGCGGCTTGCGCGTATTGATCTGCAGGAAGGCCAGGCCGGAATACAGCTCCCAGCCTTTTTCCGACGACTGCACATCCGGCAAGGCGGTCAGGCGCTTGAGGTCGGAATAGTCGGCATCACCGCTGCGCAGCACCTGCACGTCGTTGCGCTCGAACGCCGCAGCGCGGGACGAGCCGTCCGGGATCACGTGGAAGATGATCGCATCCAGGTGTGGCAGGCCCTTTTTCCAGTAGTCGGGGTTCTTTGCCAGCTTGATATAGGCGCCGCGTTTCCACTCCACAAACACAAACGGGCCGGTGCCGACAGGCTTGAGGTTATAGGGGTTGTTGCGAAAGTCAGTGTTCTCGTAGAGGTGCTTGGGCACCACAGGCCGCAGCCCGCTGCCCAGGGCCGAGAGCAACGGCGCGAAGGGTTTCTTGAGCTGGAACACCACCTGCAGCGGGCCCTTCGCGGTGATGCTGTCGACGTACTCGGTGAAGACCCCGCCCAGGCGCTTGTCCACTTCGGGGTAGAAGGTCTGGAAGCTGAACACCACGTCATCGGCGGTGAACGCGTGGCCGTCATGCCAGCGCACGTTGTCCTGCAAATCGAAGGTGTAGGTCAGGCCATCGGGGGAAACGGTCCAGGCCTTGGCCAATACCGGTTTGGGTTTCAGGTCGGTGTCGAAGGTCAGCAGGCCCTGGAGGATCTTGCCGCTGACGTACTGGGTGGACACGTGGCTGACCACGCCGTGCATCAGCGACGGCGGTTCGGGTTGGGCCACCAGGTTCAGCACCCCGCCGTCATGGGGTTGCGCCTGAGCGGTGCCGGCCAGCAGCACGGCGCCAAGTCCCAGGTATGAAAGGACACGGCGAAAAGATAAAGGGCGCATGGAGACTCCTTGACTAAGGTTTTGTCAGGGATTTAGCAAGGGCTGTGCCATGGGGCGACGGGCCGCGTTTGCGGGCATCACAGGCCTTGGCAGTGATGAAAAAACCACAGTGGCCGGGACGAGTGTGGAAAAAGCAACAGCCCGCCCTCTTGAGGAATGGTTGTGCGTAGCAGCTGCCGAGCCTTGGCGAGGCTGCGTCTGCGGTGTGTCAGGTATGCCGCCAACGCAGCCTCGCCAAGGCTCG
>NZ_JACAQY010000076.1:0-15581 GCF_013386835.1 Pseudomonas sp. IPO3774 | reverse complement strand
GAGGGCCGGAGTGAGGGCACACCGAGCCTAGGCGAGGTGCCGAGTGGTGGGGCAAGAGCGTTTTGCTTACTTTTGCGCTTTTCAAAAGTGAGCCGCTGTAAGAGCGGAACCAATAGCGGCCATAACCGCAAAAACGGATATGTACCCAGGCAGATCAGAAATTCTGCCCCATGGAGAACTGGAACACCTGCTTGGTCGCATTCTCCGGCGTACGAACCGGCAACGCCAGGTTGATACTCAACGGCCCCAACGGGCTGTACCACGTAGCCCCAACCCCCACAGATGCACCCAGCTGACTCAGGTCAACCCCATTACAACCCTGGGTAGTACTGAGGGCACACTTGTCCGAATAAACGTTACCCACATCCCAGAACACAGACGTACGCACCGACTTATTATCTTTAAGGAACGGCATCGGAAACAGATATTCCGCCCCCCCGGTAATCAGGATGTTGCCCCCCAACGCCTCGGGACTGCGGTCGCTGTAGTACTGCTGGCCCGCACTGGCATACGCCCCGGTCGCCGGCGTACTGCGCGGCCCAAGCGTGCCGCTTTCAAACCCGCGCACCGAACCTTCACCCCCGGCCGTGTAGTTTTCATAAAACGGCAGGCCGTCCGTCGAGCCGTACCCGTTGGCGTAACCGAGCTTGGTATGCAAACGCAGCGTCGTCGAATTGGTGATCGGTACAAATGTCTGCCCGGAATAATCGAGTTTGTAGAAACTCAAGTCACTGCCCGGAAGCGTCACCGTCAGGTTCAGGTTCTGCGAGTAACCACGGGTCGGCATCACGCCTTTGTTCAACGTCGACTCCGACCACCCAAGATTCGCCTTGAAGTTGGTGAACTCACTGCCTTCGCGCTGAAGAAAATCGTAGATCTCATCAGAGCTGTAGATGCCCGGGTCGATACTGTCGTGTTGCACCGTCAGGCCGAAACTCAACCGCGAGGTTTCATTGATCGGGTAGCCGAGTGTGGCCCCCAGGCCGTAACTGTTGATGGAGTAGTAGGAAACACCGCTGCCATCGTCGTAGTAGTTGTTGTAATCGGTGGCACTGTAGAACGCGTTATAGCCCAGGCTCACCCCGTCCGGCGTGAAGTAGGGGTTGGTAAAGCCAATGTTGTACTTGCTCTGGTACTGCGAGCGGGTCAGGCCCAGGCTGGCGTAATCCCCGGTGCCCAGGAAGTTGTTCTGGGTGATCGAACCGCCAAGGATCAGCCCGGCATCCTGGGCAAAACCGACGCTGGCGGTAATCGAGCCGGACGCTTGTTCTTCGACCGCGTAGTTCACATCAAGCTGGTCGTCGACCCCCGCCACGGCTGGGGTTTCGACGTTGACCTCCTTGAAGAAGCCCAGGCGCTCAAGGCGAACCTTGGACTGGTCGATCAGGTAGGTCGACGCCCAGCCACCTTCCATCTGGCGCATTTCCCGGCGCAGCACCTGGTCGTCGGTCTTGGTGTTGCCACGGAAGTTGATGCGGTTCACATAGGCCCGTTTGCCCGGGTCGACCGCAAACACGATGTCCACGCTGTGGTCTTCATCGTGGGGCGTGGGCATGCCGTTGACGTTGGCGAAGGTGTAGCCGTCGTTACCCAGGCGCCGGGTGATCAGGTCCGAGGTGGTGGTCATCAGCTTGCGCGAGAACACCTGGCCTTTCTGCACCAGCAACAGGGCTTCAAGCTGGTCCTGGGGCACTTTCAAGTCGCCGCTGAGCTTCACGTCACGCACCGTGTATTTCTCGCCTTCGTTGATGTTGACGGTGATATAGACGTGCTTCTTGTCCGGGGTGATGGACACCTGGGTCGAGGTGATGTCCATGTTGATATAACCACGGTCCAGGTAATAGGAGCGCAGGCGTTCCAGGTCCCCGGTGAGTTTTTCACGGGCGTACTTGTCATCGTTGGTGAAGAACGACAGCCAGTTGCTGGTCTTGAGGGTGAACGTGCCGATCAGTTCCTTGTCGGTAAACACGTGGTTGCCCACCACGTTGATGTGCTGGATCGCGGCCACGGAGCCTTCGTCGATCTTGACCTTCAGGCCCACGCGGTTACGCGGCTGCGGCAGCACTTCGGTGTCGACCGTGGCCGAATAGCGACCCTGGGCCACGTACTGGCGCTGCAGTTCGTTGCGCATGCCTTCCAGGGTGGCGCGCTGGAAGATCTCGCCCTCGGCCAGGCCCGACTGCTTCATGCCCTTGAGCAGGTCTTCGGTGGAGATGGCCTTGTTGCCTTCGAACTCGATGCTGGACACCGATGGGCGCTCGACCACATTGATGATCAGCACCGTGCCGTCGCGGCTCAATTGGATGTCCTGGAAGAAGCCGGTCTTGAACAACGCACGGGTGGAATCCACCAGCCGTCGGTCATCCGCTTCGTCCCCCACGTTCAGCGGCAAGGCACCAAACACGCTGCCCGCCGAGACCCGTTGCAGACCGTTGATACGGATATCCGAGATTTTGAAGGCTTCAGCGTGTGCAAGTGTGACATTGAGCAGCAGCGCAACCGAGCAGAGCAGGCGCGAAAAATTCATCAAGATCTTTTCCAGAACACATCGACAAGCAGCGCAAGCGCGCCGGGATGACTCGCCGCAGGCGGGTCACCACGACGCGGCCAGACGGGTGGACGGCAAGCATAAGAGCGCCGGGGGTTTGGTGCGGTTAACCAAGTGTCAAGTTAGGTAAAGGTTGGCCCCGGGGCGATGAGGCTGGGCGATACTGTGGGGGTACCCTTTCACGAGCTCGCCATGATCCGCGTATTGCTAGTCGACGATGACCAGGAACTGACTGAAATGCTGGGCCAATACCTGGAGCATGAAGGCTTTGAGGCGACCTGCGTGCACACCGGCGAGGAGGGTGAAGTTGAGGCGTTGTCGGGGCGCTACAGCATTGTGGTGCTGGACGTGATGCTGCCCAGGCTGTCGGGCATAGAAGTGCTCAGGCGCATCCGCGCCAGCAGCCAGGTGCCGGTGGTGTTGCTCACGGCCCGGGGCGACAACATCGACCGGATCACCGGGCTGGAGCTTGGCGCGGACGATTACGTGCCCAAGCCCAGTTCCCCGGGTGAACTGGTGGCGCGCCTGCGCGCGATCATGCGCCGGGTGCAACCCGTGGGCCAGCCGACCGGGGAGGTCATAACGACCGGCGCCCTGATGCTGTGGCCCGGCAAACGCCAGGCCCGTTGGAACGGTTGCGAGCTGGGGCTGACCAGTACCGAATTCAGCCTGCTTGAAGTGCTGGCCCGGTGCGCCGGCCAGGTGGTGAGCAAAAAGGACCTGTCCCTCAATGCCCTGGGCTGCCCGTTGACCCGCTATGACCGGCGCATCGACGTGCATATCAGCAGCATTCGCCAGAAATTGGGCCCGCGCCCGGATGCCAAGGCCTGGATCCAGAGCGTGCGCGGCCTCGGTTACCTGTTGATCGCCGAATGATGAAACCCAGCCGGCTGTTCTGGAAACTGTTCCTGGCCTTTTGGCTGGCCACCAGCCTGACGTTCCTGGTGGGGTTGAGCATTCTCGTGGCGGGCAGCCTTGGCCCGGGGGATCACCATCTGGATGCGATCCTGGCCAGCGAAGAACAGTTGCTGGAACAGTACGGTGTCGAGTCGGGCCGCCAGCTCCTGGCGGTGTGGCAGCCACCCCACGGCCAAGCCATTGGCGTTTATGACAGTGCCGGTCAATTGCTGGCCGGCACGCCGGTCTCGCAGGTGGCTTATGAAAAGTCGCTGATCAGCAAGGACGGGGCCACGCTGTCCCTCAGGTCTTCCCATCCTCCCCACGAACCCGGGCGCCTGGGCCACTGGATCCCGCTGATCATCGGCACGCTGATGAGCGCGCTGTTCAGTGGGTACATGGCCTACTACCTGGCGTGGCCGCTGGCTTATCTGCGGCGGGCGATGGGCGACGTTGCGCTGGGCCGCTTCGAAACCCGGGTGCGGCCGATGATGGGCAAGCGCCGTGATGAAATCGTCGACCTGGCCGAAGACTGCGACCGCATGGCCAACCAGCTCAAGCTGCTGGTGGAGGCCCAGCAACAGCTGTTGCACGACATCTCCCATGAACTGCGCTCACCGTTGACGCGCCTGCAAGTGGCCATCGGGCTGTTGCAGCAAGACCCGGCACGCCAGGAAATGCTCGGGCGCATCCAGCGTGAATCGGCGCGCATGGACACGCTGATCGAGGCGCTGCTGACCCTGGCGCGTGTGCAGGGCCGTCCCGAAAGCATCGAGCGCGAGCCGGTGGATATCGTCGAATTGCTGGCCGTGATTGTCGAGGATGCTCAGTTCGAGGCGGGTATCAAAGGCTGCAGTGTCAGCTTGCAGGCGTGTCCGGACTTTGTCAGTCGGGCCAGCGGCGAGCTGCTGTATCGGTGTTTCGAAAATGTCATTCGAAATGCCGTGCGCTACACGCAGCCTGATACCACGGTGCAGGTTTCGGCGGAGGTCAGCCCCGACACGCGCTGGCTGCGGGTGTTGATCACCGATCAGGGTCCGGGCGTTGAAAACCTGCGGCTGCGGAGTATTTTCGAGCCTTTCGAACGTGGCCCGAATGACAACGATGCCGGTTTCGGACTGGGCCTGGCGATCGCCTTGAGGTCCGTGGAAATGCATGGCGGCACCATCGAGGCGCACAACGAGCCGTCCGGCGGGTTGAGCGTGGAAATCATCCTGCCTCGGGTGGGATCTTTACACGATATTACATTGGCTTGACCGCCCTGTACGCCCTGCGCCTTTAGACTTTTCTCCTGCGTGAGCTGATGTTCAGTGACGCCATTGGCGTGGAGGTGGCGATGTTTCAGGTGCACAAAAAAGGCTTCGTGGCCGGCAAGAAAATGGTCGACGGCCTGGTGCCTTACGATTTCTTCTGTGAAGACAGCCCGGCGATCAACCTGTTCGTGTTTACCGGCTCTGCGGCCCTCGGCCAAACCGTGGAAGAGCAGACATTGTGGGGCTTTACCCGGCTGGAGCGGTTTGAAGCCATGACCGGCGCCCTGGTGGCGAACAAGAAGAACGACGGCTGGTTTCAAAGCGTCAACGTGCTCACCGGGCCCAACCAGAACGGTACCCAAAGTGTGAAATTCCAGCGCGTGCTGAAGATCATCAAGCACGCCACCGCCACGGGCCGCGCGACCAGCAAGTTTGAATACGAGATTCATACGGATGAAGGCGACACCTACTTCACCCGCCGACCCGCTGCACCCGACAGTGCGCAAACCGTCATTTATGCGGCGGATCAATAGCGCGGCTGCCGGAGTTCAAAAAGAGCGAAAAGGGGACAGATTTATTTATAAAATAAATCTGTCCCCTTTTTACCGTCCTCTTTTTACCGTTACATGCCGGCAGCCTCTACCGGTGCTGAAACCTTGGCAACGAAGCAATCCGCATCTTCGGTTCCTGCAACCTGGCCAGGTCACTGGCAATCTGCGCCCGCCAGAAATGCGCCCCGGCCAACTGCGCATCCACCCACGCCTGGCGCAGCAACACCTTGGCCTTGTCCACCGACCCGTACTGGGCCTGGCGCAGAATCAGCTGCGCCTTGATCCGCAACATCTGCGGCACGAACCAGCGCTCATGCCGGCCCAGCGCCAATTGCAGGGTGTCTTCCAACACCTCCAGCGCCAGTTTCTCCAGGCCCAGCCGCGCCAGACCGAGAGCGTATTCACAACGCAGCAAGCTATAAAGCTGGCTGTCGCCTTGCCCATGCAGGTGATGCAAGGCCTCACCCAGCAACGGCACGCCTTCTTCGGGCGACCCCTGGCGGATCAGCAGGATGCTCTCGAAGCACAGTCGAAACTGACGCCAGATGTGCAGGTCCTGCTGGGTCGTGCTGTCTTGCAGCAAGCCCAGGTAGTACCGCACCTTGGGCAGGTTGGACGCCAACAGCGCCAGGGGAATTGCCCCCAGGCACAGGGTGTACCAGAGGGTCGCGGGGTGATCGAGGGTGATGGCTTCATCGACGCAACTGCCGATCAGGCGCAGCGCCGGGTCGACATCGCCTTCCAGCAACTGCACCTGTGCCTTGAGGCAGCGGGCGGCGATGCGCTGGTCAAAATGCACGTCGATAATGTGCGAGCGCGGGGCTGACGGTGACCCCAGTGCCTCGTCGATATTCTGTCGGGCGCCGGCCAGGTCGCCCATGTGAAACAGCGCCAGCGCGCGCATGCGTTTACCCAGCAGTTGCTGGTTGCCGCTGTGGCTCAGGCTGATGTAGCGCTCGGCCAATTCCAGTGCTTCGGCGTACTGGTTGCAGCCGCAGCGGTCACTCCACAGGCCCCACAGCGCCCGCAGCTTGTGCTCGGCATCGCCCAGGTCGCGGGCGTCTTCACGCACCTGGCGCCAGGCTTCGCGCATTGGCCCGCCGGTGCCATAGGTGAGCATCAGCACGCTGGCCAGGGCGGTTTGCAACAGCATGCGCTGGCGCAGCGGCAGCGGGGTGGTGGCGGCGCTGGCCAGGCCTTTGTCGACCCAGGTGCGGCACTCGCTGACCAGCGACAGGCGCAGCCACAGCGGCACACCGCCCAGGGTCAGTTCGATGCCGGTGGGCAGGTCGCCCGAGGCTGAAAAGGCCCACTCCAGCGCGGTGCGGATGGTGTTGATTTCCGGGCCGTAGAGGCCGATCCAGGTCTCGGGAGAAAGCCCGTCGAGGGTCTGCCCGGCTTCCTGCAATACGCCCAGCGCATACAGTGCATGACGCTGGCGGGTGGCGTCGGCTTCGCCGTGTTCGTTGAGTTTCTCCAGGGCGTAGGCGCGGGTGGTTTCCAGCAGGCGGTAGCGCTTGAGCAACTGCGATTCACCGGCGATCAGCAGCGACTTGTCCATCAGGCTTTCCAGCAAGGGCAGGGCATTGCGTGCATCGAGGGTGCTGCTGGCGGTCATGGCCTTGACCGCGTCCAGGGTAAAAGAACCGGTGAACACCGCCAGTTGGCGCAACATGGCCTGTTCGTCGCCGGTGAGCATCGAGTAGGTCCAGTCCAGGGTCGCGCTCAGTGAACGGTGGCGGGCGAGGGCGGTGCGCCGGCCGGTCATTTGCAGGCGGAAGCTGCCGTCGAGCAACCCCACCAGGTCCTGGATGCCAAAGGTGCGGACCCGCGCTGCGGCGATTTCGATGGCCAGGGCGTTGCTATCGAGCTTGCGACAGATGGCGCTGGCGGCGGCGACGTCGGTGTCCTTGAACACGAAGCCGGGGTCGAGGGCCTTGACCCGTTCGATGAACAACGCGATGCCCGACCAGGTCATGGCTTGCTCGGCACTCAAGTTCACGTCTTCGTCCGGCACCAGCAGCGGTGCGAGGTCGTGCACCCGTTCGCCTTCGGCCCGCAGCGGTTCGCGGCTGGTGGTCAGCACGCAGCACTGGGGCGCGCAGCGCAGCAGCACTTCGACGACGTCGGCGGTGGCTTGCAGCACGTGCTCGCAGTTGTCGAGCACCAGCAGCAACGGGCTGTTGGCGAGCATCGAGGCCACGCTTTGCAAGGGCTCGTCACTTACGCTTTGAATGCCCAGCGCGTTGGCGAGCATGCCGGCCACCCATTGGCCGCTGGTGGCGGGGGCCAGGTCGACGAAGCACATGCCCTGGTGAAAGCGGCCCTGCAGCAGCTGCGCCACGGCCAGGGCCACGGTGGTCTTGCCGATGCCGCCGGGGCCGGTGATGGTCACGAAACGCTGGCTCAGTACCTGGTCGGCCAGGCTCAGGATCAGCTGTTCGCGGCCAATCACCGTGGTGGGCGCCGGTTGCAGGTTCGGTGCCTCTACTGTCGGGGCGGGCAGCAGGGCCTGGGTCATAGCGCCTTCACCCACCGCCTGCATCGTCACCGGCGCGACAAACCGATAACCCCGGCCTGGCACGGTGACGATGTAGCTGAAGTTGCCGTCATCCCCCAGCGCCCGGCGCAGCGCAACGATCTGCGCGCGCAGGTTGCATTCCTCCACCACCACCTTGGGCCAGGCGAAAGAGATCAGCTCGGACTTTTCCAGCAACTCGCCAGCCCGGCTGGCGAGGGCGATCAGCAAGTACAAGGCGCGGCTGCCGAGGGTCACCGGCTCGCCGTTGCGCAGCAATACATGCTGGCGCGCCAACAAGAGAAAGGGGCCGAAACCGATTGCATTCTCGGTGTGGTCCGGGGCCTGGGGGACGAGGTCCGTGAAGGACACTGCGGGGTATTTGCTCGAACTCATCAATTTGTCCTTTTTTGTAGTCGGGCTTGTTATTGGCGATCAGGCCATTCGCCCTTTTGGGTGCTTACGTGCGGCAGCAGGCTTGGAGAGTTGAAGTCGATCAAAAAGGTGAGAGTTGTCGCCCTCCTTTGGGGCATGGACGTTGTTATAGGGCGCGGGGCCGTTGGGTTTCAGGCGATGAGACTGTTTCAATTTAGAAACATTTTATTACTAGAAAACCTGATGTAGCAGAATGTATGCCAGTTGGCATGTAACAAAGATGACAACAACCGTATGAAATTTATGGGGATTTTTGAGGTCGTCGAAAGCGGGGGAAGGTGGGTGTTCGGAAAGGCGAATATTTCTAATTGTGTCGTTCGGGATGCCGAATAAAACGGCGGTGGTTTGGCGTGGTTTTTTTGGCTGTGTATCAGACTGTGTATCAGCACCCATCTGATACACCGGCATGAATAGAAGGAGGAAACGCGACACAGACGGGATACACGCCTGGCTTTAAATCTGTCTACCAGATGGCGCAGGCGGTCACCCACCGCACAAGCGCCCTGGCCACATTCAGTCAAGCCAGGAGATTCAACAATGAAGCGCCATTACGCAGCCCTTGCCGCCACCCTCGCACTGTCCCTCGGTGCCTTCGCCGCCACCGCCCATGCCGAGGATGCCAAGCCTCAGGAAAAATGCTTCGGCGTGTCCCTCGCCGGTGCCAACGATTGCGCCGCCGGTGCCGGGACTTCCTGCGCCGGCACCGCCAAGGCGGATTACCAGGGCAACGCCTGGGTGCTGGTGGACAAAGGCACCTGCACCCAGATCAAAACCCCCAAAGGCTTCGGCAGCCTGACGGAACAACCATGATTGCCCTGGCCCCTGCGGTGCTCAAGCGTGTGCTGCCTGAGGCGCTGCTGTTGCTGGTGGCCCGCCTCGGGATCGCTTCGGTGTTTTTCCTCTCGGGCCGCACCAAGGTGACCGGTTTCCTGCAGCTCAAGCCGTCGACCTACACCTTGTTTCGCTCGGAATACGCCTTGCCGCTGGTGCCGCCGGACTGGGCAGCGCACCTGGCGACCTATGCCGAGCATCTGTTCCCGCTGTTGCTGGTGCTGGGCCTGCTGACCCGCCCGGCGGCTGCCGCGCTGTTGGGCATGACCCTGGTGATCGAGGTGTTCGTGTACCCCGACGCCTGGCCGACCCACCTGACCTGGGCGGGCTTGTTGCTGCCGCTGCTGGCGTATGGCGGCGGGGCCTGGTCACTGGACCGCGTGCTGTCCGGCCAACGCCGTTAACCCTTTCACAACAATGATCAGGCCCCAAGGCCTGTGGAGAGTCGCATGCGTATTCTTTCTTCCCTGGCGATCGCCATGGCACTCGCTACACCGTTGGTGGCCTCGGCCGCCGATGCAGCCAAGCCCCAGCCGGGCACCGGTAAAAGCGTGGTGATCGTGCCCGGTTCCTTTGTCGACGGCTCCGGCTGGCGAGTGGTGCACGACATCCTGATTCACAAGGGCTACAAGGTCACCGTGGTGCATCAGGGCCATGAAAGCCTCGCCGCCGACGTGGCCGAGGCCCGCGAAGTGCTGGAGCAGCAGGTCGGCCCGGTGGTGCTGGTGGGTCACAGCTCCGGCGGCGGGGTGATCTCGATTGCCGGTGACCGCGACAAGGTCAAGTCGATGGTCTATGTCTCGGCCCTGCAACCGGAAGTCGGCGAGAACATGAGCCAGCTGCTGTCGTCGATGCCGGCGCCGAGCAATGACGTGATGCAGACCCGCGACGGGCATCTGTTCTTTGATCGCACCAAGTTCAATGCCGATTTTGCTGCCGACCTGACCACCAACCGCACCGACTTCATGGCCGCCTCCCAGGTGCCGGCCACCACCGCGCTGTTCGGCGGCACCGTGTGGGCCGCGGCCTGGCACAAGAAGCCGACCTACGCCGTGGTGTCCACCGAAGACCGTGCCCTGAGCCCCGATCTGCAGCGCTGGATGTACAAGCGCGCCGGCTCGAAAGTCACTGAAATCAAGGCCAGCCACTCGGTGTACATCTCCCAGCCCGAGGCTGTGGCGAAGGTCATCGAAGACGCGGCATCCGTCATCAAATAAACCCCACCCCCGAGGAGTAATACCCATGAGCACATCCATCAAATCCCGCTTGAGCCTTGCCACTGCTGCCGCCCTGATCGCCATGGCGTCCGCTTCCTTCGCGGCCGCCGCCAGCGCCGCCGACCAGCCGGAACAGCCGGGTCGCTGCTACGGCGTGAACAACTGCAAGGGCGAAAGCCTGTGCGCCACGGCCAAGAACGATTGCAAGGGCCTCAACAGCTGCAAGGGCCAGGGCGTTGTGGTCAAGACCCCGTCCGAGTGCCTGAAGCTGGGCGGCACCACTACCGAACCGAAGTAACACCCCGGCGGGCCCAGGTTGGGCCCGCCGCCTATTTATGCAACGGAGACCACATGATGCCGACACCCAACCCGCGTTTTCCAGGCTATGGCCTGGGGCTGCGCAAGGAACACTACAGCGAGTTCCTGGAGAACCCGGTGGCGGTGGATTTCGTTGAAGTGATCTCCGAGAATTTCATGGTCGCGGGCGGCCAGCCCCGGCACATCCTGCGCCAGATTCGCGAGCGGTATCCGGTGGCGCTGCACGGGGTGTCGATGTCGATCGGCACGGCCGAGGGCCTCGATCGCGATTACCTGAAACGCCTCAAGTCGCTGGTGGACGAGATCGAACCGCTGTTTGTGTCCGACCACTTGAGCTGGTCCCGCAGCGGGGGTTTCAACTCCCATGATCTGTTGCCGGTGCCTTACACCCATGAGGCATTGGACCGGGTCTGCGCCAATATCGACCTGGCTCAAGAAGTGTTGGGCCGCACGATGCTGTTTGAAAACCCGTCCAGCTACCTGGCCTTTGATGGCGCGTCCATGAGCGAGTGGGAATTCATCGCCGCCATGTCCCGGCGCACCGGCTGCGAGCTGTTGCTGGACGTCAATAATGTGTTTGTCAGCGCCAGCAACCATGGCTTTGACGCTCTCGCGTTTCTCGACGGGATTCCGGCCGAGCGGGTCCGGCAAATTCACCTGGCCGGCCATAGCCAGGGCCGCGATTTGCTGATCGACAGCCACGACAGCCCGGTGTGTGATGGCGTCTGGGACTTGTATGCCAAGGCCGTTGCGTTGCTCGGCCCGGTCGCCACGATGATCGAGCGCGATGACGAGATCCCGCCCCTGGCAGAGCTGCTGGAGGAGCTGTCGATCGCCCGCATGCTCGGTGCCTCCGAGGCCTACAAGCGTGCGCAGGTGCGCTCATGAATCTCGCGCAATGGCAGCAGGCTTTTCATACCTGGCTGGTGAGTGCCTCGGAGCAGTCGGCCGAGATGTTGGGTAACAAGGCCGCGGGACTGGCGGTGTATCAGAACAACTACCGCGCGCAATTGGTGGGTTGCCTGGAACAGGCGTTTCCCAACCTGCGGCGCTGGGTCGGGGACGAGGCGTTCCTGGCCGCGTGCGTCAGCCATATCGACCGGCATCCGCCCCATGCCTGGACCTTGGACGTCTATCCCGAGGGTTTTCACCTGACCCTGGGCGAACTGTTCCCCAACAATCCCGACGTGCATGAACTGGCCTGAATCGAGTCGTCGCTCAATGAAGCGTTTGTCGCCGCCGATGCCAGCCCGTTGCCCATGGACGTGCTGGCGTCGGTGGATTGGGACACGGCACGCCTGCAACTCACGCCGTCGCTGCGCTGCCATGGGCTGACCACCAACGCCGAGGCGATCTGGTCGGCATTGTGGCAGCAAACCCCGGCGCCCGAGGCGCTGATGCTGGCCGAGGCCGGTGGGCTGCTGGTGTGGCGCCGCCAGTTCACCTCGCGCTTGCGCCAGGTCGATGCGCTGGAGTTCCAGGCCTTGGTGCACCTGCAAGGCGACGGCAGTTTTGCCGGGTTGTGCGAGTTTCTGGTAGCGCGCCTGGGGGAAGAGCAGGGCGTCGCGAAAGCCGGTGAGCTGTTGGCCGGCTGGATCGGCAGCGAGTTGATTGTGGGGGTCGTTGAAGACCTTTCTGTGTCGCATTTTTCGGAGCTATAAACCTATGTCTTTTTTCAATCGCCGGCGCTTTCTGATTTCCAGCGCCATTGCTTCAGTGGCGTTGTCACTGCCGGTCATGGCGACGCCCGCCCGTTGGACGATCCGCCAGGTCAGCACCGACCTGCTGGATATCGGCTACTACGAGGCCGGCCCGGAAGAGGGCAGGCCGATCATTTTGCTGCATGGCGCGGACGGCGACCTGGAGCGCTTCGCCGAGGTCGCACCCTACCTGGCCGCCCGGGGCTTTCGGGTAGTTGCCCCGTACCTGCGTGGCCATGGCACTACCACGCCGCTGGACAAGGCGGCACCCGCCAGCACTCAGGAAGTGGTGCTCGGCCAGGACGTGCTGGACTTGATGAACGCCTTGCACATCCCCGAGGCGGTGCTCGGCGGGTTCGATCTCGGCGGCCGCGCTGCCACCGCCGCGGCGACCTTGCGGCCAAGCCGTTGCGTGGCATTGGTCACCGTCAACAGCGCGCCGCAGCCCGCCCTGGCCGAGGTGCTGGTGCAGATGGCGCAGATGGGCAAATGGCGCACCTGAACATGAATATTTGGACAGCCGCGCATTTGCCCGCTGAAAAAAAAGGCCGCTGCCCGTAATCTAGACGCCTTTGCCACGTGTGCGGATTGTCCATGTCTTCAGTAGCTGATGGGTTGCCCAGTGATAAGCGTCTAGCGGCGGTTGTCGCCATTTCCCTGGGGATCGGCATGGCGACCCTCGACACGGCCATCGTCAACACCGCGTTGCCGACCCTGGCCGAAGGGATTGGCACCGACTCCGCTTCGGTGATCTGGGTGGTCAATGCCTACCAGTTGGCGACCATTGCGGCGGTGCTGCCCTTTGCGTCCCTGAGTGATGTGGTCGGCCACCGCCGGGTGTTCCTCGGCGGCTTGCTGGTGTTTGTGGTGGCGTCGCTGTTTTGCGGGCTGGCCTGGTCACTGCCGACGCTGACTGCCGCCCGGGTGGTGCAGGGCCTGGGCGCTGCGGCAATCATGAGCGTGAACATTGCGCTGCTGCGGCATATCTACCCGGCAAAAATCCTCGGCCGAGGGCTGGGGTATAACTCATTGGTGGTGGGGCTGGCCTTTACCCTGGGGCCGACGGCGGCGTCGGCGATTCTATCGGTGGCTACCTGGCACTGGTTGTACCTGATCAACCTGCCCCTTGGGGCATTGGCCTTGTGGCTCGGGGTGCGGGCGATTCCGGTGATCCCGATCACCGGGCATGCCTTCGACCGGCTGGCGGCAATTCTCTGCGCCGGGTTGTTTGCCCTGCTGGTGCTGGGCCTGGGCTCGGCGGTGCACGGTGCGCAGGCGGTGTTGACGCTGGGGCTGATCGCCGTGGCGCTGCTGTGCGGGCTGTTGCTGATCCGCCGTCAGGCCGGGCACCCGGCGCCGATGCTCGCGGTGGATCTGTTCAAGCGCCCGCTGTTCACCTTGTCGGCCCTCACCGCGATTTGCGCGTTCAGCGCCCAGGGGCTGGCGTTTGTGTCGCTGCCGTTCCTGTTGCAAACGGTGTTGGGGCACAGCCAGGTGGCCACCGGTTTCCTGATGACGCCGTGGCCGGCGGTGGTCGCGGTGATGGCGCTGATTGCCGGGCGCCTGGCGGACCGTATCTCCCTGGCGTTGTTGTGCGGCATCGGCCTGGTGATGTTGAGCGCGGGCATGGCCTCGCTGGCGACCCTGGGCAACGACGCCTCGACCTTCGATATCGGTTGGCGCATGGCCCTGTGTGGCGCCGGGTTCGGTTTTTTCCAGTCGCCCAACCTCAAGGCGATCATGACCAGCGCACCGATTGCCCGCAGCGGGGGAGCCAGCGGGATCGTCGCCACGTCGCGGTTGATGGGGCAGACACTCGGCGCTTCGTTGGTGGCGTTGTGTTTCCACCTGTCCCTGAGCAGCGGCCCGCAGTACGCGTTGTGGCTGGGCTGCGGGTTTGCCCTGGTGGGCGCGGTGGCCAGCGGGTTGCGCCTGATGCAGGACGGCGCCAAGGTTTAATTATTTGGGCCTTGTAAAACCTTGAGGTAGACGGCTACCGTGGCCGTCTAAATAATTCTGAATGTTTCAGCTTTTATGTCTGATCTGGCCCAACGCAGTGCTGATTCCCACTCCCGCCGTGCCGCGCTGACCCTTGGCCTGTGCCTGCCCAGTGACGTGTTGCTGTACCTGGTGCTGCCGATGGAGTCCCAGGCGTTCGGTATCACCCTGGCCCAGGCCGGGGTGCTGCTGGCGGCCAACCGCCTGGTGCGGATCTTCGGCTACAAGCATGTTCTGAATTTCTACGCCCGCAACGGTGATCGGCTGACGTGCTCCATTGCCGCCGGCGCGGCGGCGGTGTGTGCTCTTGGCAACTCGATGCTGTCCGGGTTTGCGGCCTTGCTGGGGCTGCGGTTGGTCTGGGGCCTGTGTTTTGCGGCGTTGAACCTTTCCACTCAAGTATTGGCTACCTCTGAACCGCTGGGTGCGGCGCGGCGGGCGGGGCGGTCGCGGGCGTTGATTGCCCTGGGGCCGATGCTGGCCTTGCCGTTGGGTGGGTGGCTGACGTTGCAGGTGGGGCCGCGGCCGATCTTCTGGATTCTGGCGGTGTGTTGCCTGGTGGGGTTGTGGATGGCGCGGGGGTTGCCGACTGCGGGTCACAATTTGCATGGCACGCCGGGGCGGCGGTTCAAGTTGCCTGACAGTGTGGCGACCTGGTCGTTTATCGAAGGGGTGGCGCTGGATGGGTTGTTTATCTTTGGCCTGTCGATTCAGGCGCAGAAGCTGCTGGGTGGCAATGCGGTATTGATTGCCGGTGGGTTGATGGCGCTGCGATATGTTTCGGAGTTGCTTCTGAGCCCGCTGGGGGGGCGTGCTGCGCAGCAGTTTGGTGCTACTTCGATGTTGCTGCTGTTTTCGTTTCTCAGTGCGTTGGCGTTGGGGGCGTTTGGTAGTCATTGGGTGATTGTGGGGGCGGCGGCGGTGTTGGTGTTGCGGGCGTTGCAGTTGCCGTTGGTGACGACGTTGGTGGCGGAGCGTAATCCGGGGGCGATGCGGGTTTCGGCGTTGGCGTCGAATGCGGTGTGGCGTGATGTGGGGGCGGGGCTTGGGCCTTTGCTGGCGGGGTTGTTGTTGCCGGTGGCGTCGGCGCCTTGGGTGTTTGGCGTGGCGGGGGCGGCGATTGCGGTCAGTGCGGTGTTTTGCTGGCGGGCCAGGGGTTTAGCATGAGATGGGGGGAGGGGGGTACATATCCGTTTCTTCGGTAACGGCCACTTAGGGTTCCGCTCTTACAGCGGGTCACTTTTGGCAAACGCCCGGAATGCCGGCCCAGCCAAAAGTAACCAAAAGGTCTTTGCCCCACCACTCGGTGCCTCGC
>NZ_JACAQY010000075.1:0-17395 GCF_013386835.1 Pseudomonas sp. IPO3774 | reverse complement strand
GGCCGGGTTAGCCGTCCTGGGCCAAGGATGGCCCATGACGGCGGCCCACGGTCCAAAGCCGGAGTGAGGGCACACCGAGCCTAGGCGAGGTGCCGAGTGGTGGGGCAAGAGCCTTTTGGTTACTTTTGGGCTCCTTTCAAAAGTGACCCGCTGTAAGAGCGGAACCCATTTAAGCCATCACCCAAATAATGGATATTCACCCCCAAAGCCTACCGCTCAATCGACCGACTCCACCGCGCATTCCACTCGGGCCGCGCCTGGTTCACCTGATCCCAATCAATCGAAATCGCCGTCTGCAAATAACTGTTCATCGCCTCCACCCGCGCCCGGGTTTTGTCGGTAGTCGGCGTCGTAGGATTCGAAGGAATCTGATCCCCCAGTTCCAAAGCCGGCGCCTGAGCCTCTGCGGTCAACAAGAACTGCGCCAGTTTCTGCGCCAACTCCGGCTGGTCATTCCGCGCAATCACACACTCCGCCACGTTCAACACCACCGCGCCTTCCTTCGGCTGCGCATACTCCATCGGCACACCCAACAACTGCTGCGTGGTCACCTGCGTCGGCGTCAGCGGAAAGATCGCCGCCTCATCCGTCTGCACCATCTCGGAAATCTTCGCCGAGCTGGCGATGTACTCCAGCACATTCGGCCCAACCGTTTTCGGCCAGGCCTTGAACCCCGGCTCCACGTTGGTCTCGCTGCCCCCCTGAATCCGGTTGAACATGAGGAACCCGTGCAACCCAAATGTGGACGAGGCCAACGACTGGAACACCACCTTGTCCTTGAAGCGCGGGTCGGCCAGGTCCATCCACGACGTCGGCGGCGCCCAGCCCTTTTCCTTGAACATCTTGGCGTTGTAGCCCAACCCGGTCACCCCGAGCGTCACCGCAACCGCTTCTTCCTTGATCTTCGCCTTGGCCGGAATCTGATCCAGGGTCGGATTGGGCGTGAGCTTCTCGCACAACCCCATGGAAATCGCGCGGTACATGATGCCGTCGTCGAGGAACATCACGTGCATCTGCGGGTTGTCCTTGTTGGCCTGCACCTTGGCCAGGATGTCCGACGAGGTGCCCGGCACGATCACCACCTTGACGTTGTTGGCCTTTTCGAACGCGGGCAGCACCTTGTCGGCGTAGACCCGCTCCATGGTGCCGCCGTTCATGCCCAGGTACAGCGTCGGTGCGGCGTGGGCCGCCGTGCTCAACAGGGCGAGGGACAGGCAAGACAGCGCAGTACGTTTGATCATGTGCATGAATCTTCCTCTCAGGCTTGGAAACGACGGATGGAAAATGCTTCGATGGGCTGCCGGCTGGCCCCCGTGCAGACGATCTCTGCCAGGGCTTCACCGACCGCAGGGCCGAGCTGGAACCCGGCGCCGGCAAAGCCGAAACCGTGGAGCAGGCCGGGTTGGGTGCTGCTGTCGCCGATCACCGGTTCGTGGTCGGGCAGATAACCTTCGGTGCCGCTCCAGGTACGGATCGCCTGGGCACCCTTGAGGAACGGGTACAACTCGCCGGCATTGCGCAGAATCTCCAGCACCGCCGCCTGGCCCGGGCGGGCTTGTTGCGGGCCCAGGGCAAAGCCGCGCCCGCCACCGAGGATGCAATTGCCCCGGGCGACTTGCCGCGCATAAATCCCGCCGCCTTCCACCCCGGTGCTCACGTCCATCACCACCGGCAACGGCTCGGTCACGAGCATCGCCGGGTGCGCCGAGGTCATCGGCACCGGCTCGCCAAAGTGCGTGGCCACGGTGCCGGCCCAGGCGCCGGCGCAGTTCAGCAGCCAGGGGGCTTGCAGCTGCAGCCCATTGGCACAGCGCAACTGAAACCGCTGGCCGTCATGTTCAAGATGGGTGACTTCGGTTTGCTCCATCACCCGAGCACCGTGGCGTTGCGCCGCGCGGGCAAAGGCGGGGGAGACCAGGCGCGGATTGGCGTGGCCGTCTTCGGGGCATAACGACGCGCCGACTGCCACATCACCCACCCACGGGAACCGGGCGCGCAGTTGAGCGTGATCCAGCATTTGCAGTCCCAGGCCAAAGCCTCGAGTGGCGTCGGCGTAAGCCTGCAGAGCTGCAAAGTCTTCCTGACTGCGGGCCAGTTTCAAATGCCCGGAGCGCACGTATTCGCCGTCGATGCCAATCAGCCCCGGCAAGTCGGACCACAGCTCATGGGCACGCTGCGATAGCGGCAGTTGGTGCAATGGCCGCCCCTGGCGCCGCACGCCGCCATAGTTCACTCCGCTGGAGTGCGAGCCACAAAAGTCCCGCTCCAACAGCACCACGCGGCGACCTTTCTGCGCCAGCATCAAAGCCGCCGAGGCCCCGACAATCCCGCCACCCAACACGATCACTTCACTGTCGATCATGGCTGCACCTCCACGCCAAACGGCAAGGGTTTGATCGGTGCCTGGCCACGCAGGCGGCCAACGTTTTCAATCTCGCGGCCACTGCGCTGGGCAACGATTTCCGCCGCCGCCAGCCCGCACATCCGGCCCTGGCAGCGACCCATGCCAACCCGGCAATGGGCCTTGACCCGGTTCACTTCCCAGTGGCCTTCGTCCACCACCGCGCGTACTTCGCCGACGCTGACTTCTTCACAGCGGCACAGGATCAGTTCGTCCGGAGCTTCAGCGGCCCAGTTTTCCGGGAAGGGGAAGGCGGTTTCCAGGCCGTGGCGAAAGCGCTGGATACCTGCCAGTTGTTGTTCCAGCACGGGCCCGCGACGGTGGTCCATGGCAACACCGCTGTCTTCGAGCAAGGCCAATGCCGCTCGCTCGCCGGCCATTTGCGCCGCGTCGGCGCCCATGATTCCTGCACCGTCGCCAGCCAGATACACGCCCGCGACACTGCTACGCCCGGCCGCATCTCGCTGGGGCAACCAGGCGCGGTTCAATGCATTCCAGGCAAATTCACACCCAAGCAAATCCGCCAGTTGGGTCTCGCTGCGCAGGGCATGGGCGAAGGCCACGGCATCACAGGCGATTTCCTGCTGGTCCCAGTGGATGCCCGTCACTCGTTGCTCGCCCTCAATCCGCGACAACGTTGCCCCTTGATGCACCGGGATGCCGTGGGCCGTTAGCCAGGCGCGGTAGTACAAACCCTTGGCCAGGGTCGCCGGCTGGCCGAGCAATGCCGGCAGGGCGCGGCATTGGGCGCTGAACGGCGCGCTGTCGAGCACCGCCACCACCTTGGCCCCGGCCTTGGCGTACTGATACGCCACCAGGTACAGCAACGGCCCGCTGCCGCAGAACGCCACGCGCTCGCCGATGGCGCAGCCTTGATACTTCAGCGCGATTTGCGCCGCGCCCAGGCTGTACACACCGGGCAGCGTCCAGCCCGGCACGGGCAGGATGCGGTCGGTGGCGCCCGTGGCGACGATGATCTGCGCGTATTCGATGCTTTCGGCGTGGCCGTTGTTGAGCATGTCCAGGCGGCCATTTTCCGCATTCCACACCAGGGTTTCCGGCCGGTAGTCGATCCGGGTGGCCAGCTCATCCATGGTGCGATGCAGCGCTGTCGCCTTGCCCGCTTCAAACCCATACAGCTGCTTGGCCGAGCGCTGGAAGTTCGCCGGCTGGCGCCGATAGATCTGGCCGCCACCGCGCAGGCTCTCGTCCACCAACACCGGGGTTACGCCATGGACCAGCAAGGTCCGGGCTGCGGTAATGCCCGCCGGGCCTGCGCCCACTATCACCACGCTCTTCATGCCTGGCGCCCCGGGTCACGGCGAATCGCCTGGCCGTCTTCCAGCAAGGTCGAACAGGCGCGCACTCGCCGACCATCCTCCAGGCGTACCCAGCAATCCTGGCAAGCTCCCATCAGGCAGAAACCGGCGCGGCGTTCGGCGCTGAAATCACTGCCCCGCAGGTGCTCGGCGCAGGTCAGTACGGCAGTCAGCAAGGTGTCCCCGAGCAGGCCCGTGGCAGGCTGCCCATCGAGGGTGAACGCCAGGCTGGGCCGCTCGGTTTCCGCCAGTCGTTTGAACAGTGCCATCAATGTTTCCCTACCAACACGCGATCCAGGCCGTAGACCCGGTCCAGCAGAATCATTGCCGCCGCCGTCAACCCGATCACCAGCGCCGACACGGCCGCCATCATCGGGTCGATGGATTCGGTGGCGTACACGTACATGCGCACCGGCAAGGTCTGGGTGGCCGGCGAGCTGACAAAGATCGACAGGGTCACTTCATCGAAACTGTTGATGAACGCCAGCAACCAGCCGCCGGCCACGCCGGGCAGAATCATCGGCAAGGTGATCTGGCGAAACAGGGTGAAGCGGCTGGCGCCGAGGGATTCGGCAGCCTGCTCGGCGCTGCGGTCAATGCCGATGGCGGCCGCCAATACCAGGCGCAATACGTAAGGCGTGATGATCACCACGTGGGCCAGCATCAACCAGGTGAAGCTGCCGTTGACGCCCATCATTGCGAACAGCCGCAGCATCGCCACCCCCAGCACCAGGTGCGGGATGATGATCGGCGAGAGGAACAGCGCACTGAAGAAGTTACGGCCGGGGAACTGGTAGCGACTGATTGCCAGCGCCGCCGGTACCGCGATCAACGTCGCCAGGGTGGCGGCAACGAACGCCAGGACCAGGCTGTTGTAGAACGCCTGGATAAAGTCCGCGCGCTCGAACACCGCATGAAACCAGCGCAGGGAGAAGCCCGAAGTGGGCAGGCTCAAGGTGTTTTCCGGGGTGAAGGCCACCAGGCACACCACCACCAGCGGCGCCATCATGAACAGCACCACCAGGCCGTGAAAGCCCAGGGCCAAAGGACCGTTTCTGGACATCGTCTTATACTCCCAGGGACTTTTTGTAGCGGCCTTCGACCATGCGGTTCCAGCTCAGCATGATCAGCAAGTTGACCAACAGCAGCACCACCGCGATGGTCGCGCCCATGGGCCAGTTGAGTTCCGAGAGGTATTGGTCGTAGACCACCGTGGCGACCATCTTCAGGCGGCGTCCGCCCAGCAGGCCGGGGATCGCGAAGGAGCTGGCAGCCAGACCGAACACGATCAGGGTGCCGGACAGCACACCGGGCATCACCTGCGGCAACACGATCTTGCGCATCACCGTGGCCTGGCTGGCACCCAGGGACAGCGCCGCCTGTTCCGCCGACGGGTCGAGCTTCTGCAGGGAGGTCCACACCGGGATGATCATGAACGGCAGCATCACGTGTACCAGTGCGATGATCACGGCGAACGAGGTGTACAGCAGCTTCACCGGCTTGCCGCCCAGGGCCTGGATCACCTGGTTCACCAGGCCATCGGCACCCAGCAGCAGGCTCCAGCCGAAGGCCCGCACCACCACCGAAATCAACAGCGGGGTGAGGATCAGGATCAGGAAGATCGAGCGCCATGGCGTGCCCATGCGGCTGAGGATGTAGGCCTCGGGCACGCCGATCACCACGCAGAGCAAGGTCACCAGGGCACTGATCCAGAAGGTGCGCCAGAAGATCTCGTAGAAGTACGAATCGCTGAACAGCGACAGGTAGTGGGCGAAGGTCCACTCATCGGCCTTCACCCCTACCTGATAGTCGAACACGTTGAACGACAGCACCAGTGTCAGGCCCAGGGGCAGGATCAGCAGCCCGAAAAACAACACCAGCGCCGGCAACGACAACAGGTAGCCACGGCTCATGCGCGCACCTCATCCGCTGCCAGCACCCGCAACAGGTTCGACTCCCAGTCCAGGCCCACTGCAGCGCCGCAAGCCAATGGCGCGCTGCCGTCATTGCGGCGGACCACGGTCAGCTCGCCGATCTCGGTCTTGATGCGATACAGCCATTGGCTGCCGAAGAAGTAGCTGTCGAGGATCCTGCCTTGCAGGCGACCCGAGCCGGCGGCCACCAGGTCGATCTTTTCCGGGCGCAGGCTCAGGGTCAGCTCGCCGTTGCCCGGCTCGAAGCGCACTTGCGGCGCGCCGAGTTGATCGAAATCGCCCGCCAGCAGGTTGGCCTTGCCGACAAAGTCCGAGATGAAGCGCGTGCGCGGGTGTTCATAGAGTTTGTACGGCGCGTCGATTTGCGTCACGCGCCCGGCCTGCATCACTACTACCCGGTCGCTGATGGACAGCGCTTCGGCCTGGTCGTGGGTGACCATCAGGGTGGTGATCCCGACTTCACACTGGATGCGACGGATCTCGAACTGCATCTCTTCGCGCAGGTTGGCGTCGAGGTTGGAGAGGGGCTCGTCCAGCAGCAACACCGGCGGCTCGATCACCAGGGCGCGGGCCAGGGCCACGCGCTGGCGCTGGCCGCCGGACAGTTCCCGCGGGTAGCGCTCGGCGTGGGGCGCCAGGCGCACCAGTTCCAGCACGGTCTTGACTCTGCTTGCGATCTCAGTGGCAGGCACCTTGCGCATCTTCAGGCCGAAGGCGACGTTGTCGCGCACGCTCATGTGGGGGAACAGCGCGTAGCTCTGGAACACCACGCCCAGGCCGCGGCTGGCGGGTTTGGCGTGGGTGATGTCGCGACCGTCGAGGACGATCTGGCCACCGGTGACGTCGACGAAGCCGGCGATCATTTGCAAGGTGGTGGTCTTGCCGCAGCCCGAGGGGCCGAGCAGGGACACGAATTCGCCTTTTTCCACCGCAAGATCAGTGGCGACCACCGCGTCGACGGCGCCGTAGCGTTTGCTCAAGGCGTTGAGTTGGAGAAAAGCCATGTCTGCGTTCCACCTTTTTGAGTCGCGTCGAAACGCGCTTTTTTGTTTTGGGCAGATGCGAAAAGGGTGTTGCGGGTGCGTTGGCGCTCGATCTTGAGTCGGCTGCCGTGAGTTGTTCATTTCGCCCCTGTGGACGCAGATTAGGGCGAAAGACTAGGATGGCGGAAGATGGAATTTCACTGGATAGAGTACTTTTTTCGGTTTCATTCACTGACCAGAATTTAGTGTGAGATATCGGCTTATGGATTCCACTGAGCGGAATAAAAGTGTCAAAGAAGTCGGCGCCGGTGGCGTCTCCCGGTTGTTTGCATTACTGCGCATCCTCGGCGCGGCGCCGGACGGTGGTGAACGGGTGACGCAACTGGCGCAGCAGGTGGGGCTGTCGCAACCGACCACCCACCGACTGCTGCGCAGCCTGATGGACGAGGGCATGGTGGAGCAGGATGCGCGCAGCAAGCGCTATCGGCTGAGCCTGGAGTTCTTCGCACTGGCGGCGAATGCGGGCAACACCGGCAACCTGCGGGACCTGGTGCGGCCGAGCATGTTGCGCCTCAGTGCGTCGTTGGGGGATTCATTGTTCCTGCTGGCGCGCAGCGGGTTTGATGCGATCTGCCTGGACCGCAGTGAAGGGCCGTATCCGATCCGTACCTTTACCGGTGATATCGGCGGCCGCGTGGCGCTGGGCGTGGGGCAGGGCAGCCTGGCGATTTTGGCGTTTTTGCCGGAGGAAGAGCGCGAGACGGTGATCCGCTACAACTTGCCGCGGCTCAAGGATTTTCACCTGTACGACGAGGTGTTTTTGCGTTCGGAGGTGGAGAGTGTGCGGCGGTTGGGGTATGCGGCGCGCAATACCGGGGTGCTGGAAGGCATGGCCGGGTTGGCGGTGCCGATCCTGGATCGCAATGGGCATGCGGTGGCGGCGTTGAGTGTGGCGACCATCAGCGACCGGCTGGGGCCGGGGCGGCTGCCGACGGTGGTGGAGTTGTTGAAGCGCGAGGCGGCGGCGATCGGGCCGAAGATCAACCCGTTTGATCCGACGTTGCGCCGGCCTTCGCAGATCTTCGGTGGGTAGGTAATACCAGTAACGACACAGATCAAATGTGGGAGCGGGCTTGCTCGCGAATGCGGTGTATCAGTAAAAAATTTGGTGACTGACACACCGCATTCGCGAGCAAGCCCGCTCCCACATTTTAGACCGTGGCCATCTGTGGGATCCGGGTTGGACTCATCGCCGCCATCGCCACCGAAGTCGCCGCCGTGCGCGTCTCCACTCCCAGCTTCACATACACATGCTCCAGATGCTTGTTCACCGTCCTCGGACTCAACCCAAGAATGTCGCCAATATCCCGATTGGTCTTGCCACACGCCACCCAACGCAGCACTTCCACCTCCCGCTCCGTCAGTTGAAACCGCGCCGACAATAGCTTGTGCGCCGGCTCATCCTCCAGGGTGATCACGCTCGGCTGTGTCGCCGCCCGCGCCGACAGCAAAATCCGCGACGTACGCAAATGCGCCGCCACCCGCGCCAGCACTTCATCGGTCTGGATCGGCTTGGTCACGTAATCGCTGCCGCCCACCTCGAACCCCTGCACCACATGCTTGCTGTCGGTCAGCCCAGTCATGAACACCACCGGAATATCCGCGCTGGCCGGTTGTGCCTTGAGCCGGCGGCAGGTTTCAAAGCCGTCCAGCCCGGGCATCACCGCGTCCAGCAGGATCAAATCCGGGCGCCGGCGTTGCACGCGGTTCAGCGCGCTGAGGCCGTCCAGCGCCACCAGCACCATGTAGCCGGCGTCGTCCAGGGCGTCGGAGAGCATGGCCAGGTTGTCCGGGGTGTCGTCGACAATCAGCACCACGCCGGGCTCAGCGCTGTGGGTCAAGGCATTCATCTTCGGCCTCCTTCAGGATGCGGTTGAGTTCTTCCAGGCGAAAGCTTTTCAGCAAGGCCCGGAGCTTGTTGATGAACGGTGCGGTACCTGGGCTGTCCAGCACGATGGCGTCGAGCTTTTCATGCAAACCACGCACATAGCCAATGGCGCTCAGTTCGGCGAGCACCGCGAGTTCTTCTGCGCTGGGTAGCGCGCCTTGGGTCGCGACCGGCGCGGCGAGGGGTGTGCGACGGCGCAGCCATTGCAAGTCCAGGTGCAGTTGCAGGCGTCCGAGCAGTTCAGGGGTACGCACCGGCTTGGCCAGGTAGTCGTTGCAGGCGCCGGCGATGCTGCGTTCGCGGTCGTCAGTGAAGGCGTTGGCGGAGATGATGATAATCGGCGCGGCAGACAGCGCATTACGCCGGATCATCCGGCTGGTGGCCCAGCCGTCCATGGTCGGCATCGACAGGTCCATCAGGATCAGGTCCGGCGACAGCAGCGCCACCTGGCGGATCGCCTCCTGGCCGTTGCTGGCCTGGGACACCTCGAAGCCCAGGGGCGTGAGCATGCCGCTGAGCACCTTGCGATGGTCCACGTGGTCATCCACCACCAGGATGCGCCGTCGTTCGCCGTGGTAGCCGATGATGTCGTGCTCCACATGCACCACCGCTTGCGGCACGCGGACCTGGGACAGGAACAGCCGTACCTGGAAGCAGGTGCCCTTGTCCAGCTCGCTGACCACCCGCAATTCGCCGCCCATCAACGAGGTCAGCATGCGTGTGATGGTCAGGCCCAGACCCACGCCGTTGTCCTGGCGTATCAGGTCGCCGCGTTCAAACGGCTGGAAAATCCGCTCGATCTGTTCGGGGTCAATCCCGATGCCGGTGTCGATGATTTCGAAGTTGGCGGTCTCGCGCATGTAGCTGACCCGCAGGCGCACCTCGCCGCTGTCGGTGAAGTTGATCGCGTTGCCCAGCAGGTTGATCAGGATCTGCCGCACGCGTTTTTCATCACCACGCACCACAGCAGGGATCTTGCCCACGCAGTCCAGGCGAAAGCGCAGGCCCTTGTCTTCGGCCTGGGGGGTGAACATTTGTTCCAGGTCGTGGATCAGTTCCGGGAAGGGGATTTCGGTGAGTTCCAGGCGCAGCTTGCCGGCCTCGATCTTCGCCACGTCCAGCAGGCCGTCGATCAGCGACAGCAGGTGCGAGCCGCTGCGCAGGATGGTCGCCAGGGCGTCCTGATGCTGTTCGGGCATGGCACTGTCGCGCTGCAGGATCTGGGTGAAGCCAAGGATGCTGTTGAGCGGCGTGCGCAGCTCGTGGGACAGCCCGGTGACGTAGCGACTCTTGGCCGCGTTCGCTGCTTCCGAGGCTTCCTTGGCCTGTTGCAGGGCCTGGTCGGTGAGGCTGTGGGCGGCGATCTCCTGCATCAGCAGCGAGGTTTGCCGGTCGGATTCTTCCTGGGCCACCCGCCGGCTTTCGCGGGTGAGTACTACCCACCAGGCGAGTACGGCGGCTAGCACCGAGAGCGTGAGGAACGCCTTGAAAAACGCCTGGTACAAGGTTTGCGAATGGGGCAAACCCTGGGCCGCCTGCATGTAGATCAGCGCCAGCGCCCCGGCGAGCATCAGCACCAGCGCCATCAACAATCCGAGGTAATGCGCCAGCCGCGTATGCAGGCGCGGTACCAACGTCGTCGGCAGCAACCAGCGCAACACCCCTTCGAACTGGCTGGCCAGGCGTGCGTGGGGTTTGCAACGGTCGCCGCAACGCGCATCCAGTGAGCAACAGAGCGAGCAGATCGGCGTGCTGTAGGCCGGGCAGAACGCCATGTCGGCGGTCTCGAACGGGTTGCTGCACAGCCCGCAGATCACCAGGCCGGTTCCGGGTTGCGGGTGTATCAATTGCGCCTCGCTGCTGCGCGCAATGTAGTAGCGGCCCTTGGTCAGCCACGCCAATAGCGGCGCCATGATTAACGCGGTGCCCAGCGCGACAAACGGTGGCGCAGCCTGGGCCAGGGCGCCGAACAGGCCGAAGTGGGCGAGAATCGACAGCAGCGAGGCAATCAGCATCGAGCCGACGCCCACCGGGTTGATGTCGTAGAGGTGCGCACGCTTGAATTCGATGTGCTTGGGTGACAGGCCCAGGGGCTTGTTGATTACCAGGTCCGCTACCAGCGTGCCGATCCAGGCAATCGCGATATTCGCGTAGAGCCCCAGCACCTGCTCGATCACATCGAACACGCCGAGCTCCATCAGCATCAGCGCAATGGCGACGTTGAACACCAGCCACACCACGCGGCCGGGGTGGCTGTGGGTCACGCGGGCAAAGAAGTTCGACCAGGCCAGGGAGCCGGCGTAGGCGTTGGTCAGGTTGATCTTCATCTGCGAGATGAACACGAACAGCACCATCGCCCCCAGCGCCCATTCGGGAGAGGAGAACACATAGCCGAACGCGACGAGGTACATCTGGGTTGGCTCGGCGGCGCGCTCCATGGGGATTTCATGTTGCAGGGCGAGGAACGCCAGGAACGCCCCGGCGAACATTTTCAACGCCCCCGGCACGATCCAGCCGGGCCCGGCGCATAACAGCGCGGCCCACCAGCGCTTGCGGTTGGCGCTGGTTTTTTCCGGAAGGAAGCGCAGGTAGTCCACCTGTTCGCCGATCTGCGTGACCAGCGACAGCGCCACGGTGCAGGCGGCGCAGAACGACAGCAGATTGAAGTCGCCACCGTCGCTGCTGCGGCCGACAAAGCTGGTCCAGTCGCTGAAGGCCTCGGGGTTTTTCCACAACACGAAGCCATAGGGCAGCACCAACAGCACCAGCCACAGCGGTTGCGTCCACAATTGCAGGCGGCTGATCAGCGTTACGCCGTAGGCCACCAGCGGGATCACCAGCAGTGAACAGATGACATAGGCGATGGCCAGCGGGATATGGAAATACAACTCCAGGGCCAGAGCCATGATCGCCGCTTCCAGGGCGAAGAACAGGAAGGTGAAGCTGGCGTAGATCAGCGAGGTGATGGTGGAGCCGATGTAACCGAAGCCCGCGCCGCGGGTCAGCAGGTCCATGTCTACGCCATAGCGGGCGGCGTAGTAGCTGATGGGCAGGCCGGTGAGAAAGATCACCAGGCTGATGGCGAGGATCGCCCAGAAGGTGTTGGTAAAGCCGTAGCTCAAGGCCAATACGCCGCCGATGGCCTCCAGCGCCAGGAACGACACCGCGCCCAAGGCGGTGTTGGCGATGCGCAGTTCCGACCATTTGCGGAAGGACTTCGGGGTGTAGCGCAGGGCGTAGTCTTCCATGGTCTCGTCGGCGACCCAGGAGTTGTAGTCGCGGCGGATCTTGACGATGCGCTGGGTGCCGGGGAGGGGGTGCACGGTGGGGAACTCCTGCAAGGATGGGGAGATGGCAGCAATATTCGTGCCCCAGTCCTGCGGGGTGCGCTCTTCGTGGCGAGGGAGCTTGCTCCCGTTGGACTGCGAAGCAGGCCCAGCAAGACCACTTCATTTTTCCAGGCAGAACCGGGTCGCCGGTTTTGGGGCCGCTGCGCAGCCCAACGGGAGCAAGCTCCCTCGCCACAGGGGTTTCCTTTCCCAAGGCGGGCGGGATCCTGCTCGAAAATGGTGCGCAACGGCATACGTCAAATGACGTACCCCGTTACGTCAGGCTGCGTATACCCGCCGTGGCCACCTGCCGCCATGCTGAACCCCTCATTGCAGAGGAGTCGCCCCATGGAATCACGATTGATCCGCTCCAAACCGTTGTTGGCCTTATCACTGCTGGCGGCGAGTCTGTTCAGCCATGGCGTCATGGCCGACAACGAAGGCCTGGCGGTGACGCCTACCGAAGTCACCGTCGGCCAGTTGCACTCGGCCACCGGCACCATGGCGATTTCCGAAACCGGTTCGATCCAGGCCGAACGCCTGGCCATCGAGCAGATCAACGCCTCGGGCGGGATCCTCGGGCGGCAGATCAAGGTGATCCAGGAAGACGGCGCGTCCGACTGGCCGACCTTCGCCGAAAAGGCCAAGAAACTGCTGGTGAACGACAAGGTGGCTGCAGTGTTCGGCTGCTGGACCTCCGCTTCACGTAAAGCCGTATTGCCGATCTTCGAGAAAGAAAACGGCCTGCTCTACTACCCGACCTTCTATGAAGGCCTGGAACAGTCGAAAAACGTGATCTACACCGGCCAGGAAGCGACCCAGCAAATCCTTGCCAGCCTCGACTGGATCGCCAAGACCAAGGGCGCCAAAACCTTCTACCTGGTGGGCTCGGACTACATCTGGCCGCGCACCTCGATGAAGATCGCGCGCAAGCACATTGAAAACGTCCTGCACGGCACCGTGGTCGGCGAAGACTACTACCCGCTGGGCAATACCCAGTTCGGTTCGCTGATCAACAAGGTCAAGCTGAAAAAGCCTGACGTGGTGTTTGCGGCCGTGGTGGGCGGCTCCAACGTGGCCTTCTACAAACAGCTCAACGCAGCGGGCGTGAATGCGTCCAAGCAAACCCTGTTGACCCTGTCGGTGACCGAAGACGAACTGCTGGGCATCGGCGGCGAAAACATGGCCGGCTTCTATGCCTCGATGAAGTACTTCCAGAGCCTCGACAACCCGAACAACAAAGCCTTCGTGGAAGCGTTCAAGGCCAAGTACGGCAAGGACGCAGTGATTGGCGACGTGACCCAGGCGGCCTACCTCGGCCCATGGTTGTGGAAAGCGGCGGTGGAGAAGGCCGGCAGTTTCGACGTGGATAAAGTCGTCGCCGCATCGCCTGGCATCGAGCTGAAAAACGCGCCGGAAGGCTATGTGAAGATCCACGAAAACCATCACCTGTGGAGCAAGTCGCGCATCGGCGAAGTGCAGCCCAATGGCCAGTTCAAGGTGATCTACGAGTCGGATCTGATCGAGCCGAATCCGTTTCCGAAAGGCTATCAATAACCTCGGGTCTGGCGCTGATCTGAATGTGGGAACTGGTTTTGTGTGGGAGCGGGCTTGCTCGCGAAAGCGGTGAATCAGTGAGTGCATCCGGTACTGACACACCGTATTCGCGAGCAAGCCCGCTCCCACACAAGCCAGCTCCCACATAAAGCAGAAGCAGATTGCATTTCAACCTCCCGCTCAGGAGACCATCATCATGGAATGGCTATCGGAATTTGGAGCCATCGCGGCGATGCAGGGGTTCAACGGCTTGTCCGTGTTCTGCGTGCTGTTGCTGATGGCATTGGGACTGGCAATCATCTTCGGCCAGATGGGCGTGATCAACATGGCCCACGGTGAGTTCCTGACCATTGGCGCCTACACCACCTACGTCTGTTCCAGCCTTACCGCGCATTTCGCGCCAGGCTTTCAGCCGTACTACTTTTTCGTTGCCATTGCCCTCTCATTCCTCGTCGCCGGCGCCGTGGGCTGGCTGGTGGAATGGGCGATGATCAGCCGCTTGTACAAGCGGCCCCTGGACACTTTGCTCGCCACCTGGGGTTTGTCCCTGGTGATGCAGCAAACCTTCCGCTCGGTGTTCGGCGCCCGTGAAGTGAGTGCCGAACCGCCGGCCTGGCTGATGGGTTCGGTGAACCTCAGCGACGCCATCGAGATCCCGCGCAACGGCCTGTTCATGATGGGCCTGACCGTGCTGCTGACCGGGGCGATCTTCGTCATGCTCTACCGTTCGCGCTGGGGCTTGCAGGTGCGCGCCACCGTGCAGAACCGCTTGATGAGCCGGGCGGTGGGCATCAACACGCGCAAGGTCGACCGCATGACCTTCGCCCTCGGCTGCGGCGTGGCGGGCGTGGCCGGTGCGGCGTTCACCACCATCGGCTCCACCGGGCCGACCGCCGGTTCGCAGTACATCGTCGACACCTTCCTGGTCGTCGTATTCGGCGGCGCGCAAAGCCTGTTCGGCACCATTGCCTCGGCGTTCGTGATTGCCCAGACCCAATCGCTGTCGGAGTTTTTCCTCAGTGGCTCGATGGCCAAGGTGCTGACGCTGTCGTCGGTGATCCTGATCCTGATGCTGCGCCCGCAAGGGTTGTTCTCCATCAAAGTGCGCAAGTAGAGGCGAACCGATGAAGGCTCTAGACAAACTGCTGGGCGGCCAGCAAAACCTGATCGGCATCGTGCTGTTGGCGCTGTTGATCCTCGTGGTGTTCCCGCTGACCCTGGACGCCTTCCGGCTGAACATGGTCGGCAAGTACCTGACCTACGCGTTCGTCGCGGTGGGCCTGGTGCTGTGCTGGGGCTATGGCGGGATTCTCAGCCTCGGGCAGGGCGTGTTTTTCGGCGTCGGCGGCTACTGCATGGCGATGTTCCTGAAGCTTGAGGCCTCGGACCCGATCAGCACCAAGATCCAGTCCACCCCGGGCATCCCGGACTTCATGGACTGGAACCAGATCACCGAATTGCCGTGGCTCTGGCAGCCGTTCCACAGCTTCACGTTTACCTTGTTCGCGGTGGTTGCGGTGCCGGTGCTGCTGGCGTTCATCATTGGCATGGCGCTGTTCAAGCGGCGGGTGGGCGATGTGTATTTCTCCATCGTCACCCAGGCGATTGCGCTGATCCTCACGGTGCTGATCGTCGGCCAGCAAGGCCTTACCGGTGGTGTCAATGGCATTACTGACCTCAAGACCCTGCTGGGCTGGGACCTGCGCGGTGACGGCGCGAAGATGATCCTGTATTTCATCAACGCCGGGCTGTTGTTCGGCTGCATCTTCATTGGCCGTTTTATCCTCGCCTCGAAGCTGGGCCGGCTGTTGATGGCCATGCGCGACAAGGAAGAGCGGGTACGGTTTTCCGGGTATGACGTGGCCAGTTTCAAGATTTTCGTGTTCTGCGTGGCGGCGGCGTTCTCGGCGATTGGCGGGGCGATGTTTGCCTTGCAGGTGGGCTTTATGTCGCCGTCGTTCGTGGGCATCGTGCCGTCCATCGAGATGGTGATCTTTGCCGCGGTGGGCGGGCGCATGTCACTGCTGGGCGCGGTGTATGGCGCGTTGCTGGTGAACTATGGCAAGACCTACTTTTCCGAATCCTTCCCCGAGCTGTGGCTGTACCTGATGGGCGGGTTGTTTATCGCCGTGGTCATGTACTTCCCCAACGGCCTGGCGGGGTTGTGGGACAGCCATGGTCGCCAGGCCCTGGCCCGAGTGTTGCGGCGCAAGCCGGTGGTCAAGGCCGAGCCCGCGAAGATCAAGCCCAAGGCTGAAGCCAAGATCCTGGAGACACAGCCATGACCGCCGTCGGTTTTGAAATGAAGAAACCGGTGTTGGCTATCGAAGGCCTCACCGTGTCATTCGATGGCTTCAAGGCTGTCGACAACCTCAACCTGTATATCGACCGCAATGAAGTGCGGGTGGTGATCGGGCCCAACGGCGCCGGCAAAACCACGGTGCTGGATTTGATCTGCGGCAAGACCCGTGCCACCAGTGGCAGCATCCAGTTCGACGGCCAGGAACTGACCAAAATGCGCGAATACAACATCGTGCGCGCCGGGGTAGGGCGCAAGTTCCAGAACCCATCGATCTACGAAAACCTCACGGTGTTTGAAAACCTCGAGATGTCGTATCCGGCTGGGCGCAAGGTGTGGGGCGCGCTGTTTTTCAAGCGTAATGCCCAGGTGATTGCGCGGGTCGAGGAGGTGGCGCGGGAAATCTTCCTCGGCGACTTGTTGCAGCAGCAGGCGGACCTGCTGTCCCACGGGCAAAAGCAGTGGCTGGAGATTGGCATGCTGCTGATGCAAGACCCTGAATTGCTGATGCTCGACGAGCCGGTGGCCGGGATGAGCGTCAACGAGCGGGTGCAAACTGCCGAGTTGCTCAAGCGCATCAGCCAGGGGCGCTCGGTGTTGGTGATCGAGCACGACATGGAGTTCGTCAAGAGCATTGCCCACAAGGTCACGGTGTTGCATCAGGGCAAGGTGCTGGCCGAGGGCAGCATGGAGTCGGTGCAGAGCAATCCGAAAGTCATTGAAGTGTATTTGGGCCACTGAGGAGTCGGGCATGTTCAAGATCGACAAGCTGTCGTGTGGGTACGGGCAGAGCCAGATTCTTCACGACCTGGAGCTGGATGTGGCGAAGCGTGAGATCGTCGCGGTGATGGGGCGCAACGGGATGGGCAAGACCACGTTGTTCAAGAGCCTGATGGGTATTTTGCCGCAGTGGCAGGGGCAGGTCAGTGTGGATGGGCATGATGTGTCTGCGCTTGAAACCCATGAGCGGGTGGAGCGGGGGATTGCCTATGTGCCGCAGGGGCGGATGATTTTTCCCAGCATGAGTGTGTTGGAGAATATACAGACTGGGTTGCCGGCGGCGGCCCGGGGCAGGGTGCCTGAGGATTTGTATGCGCTGTTTCCGGTGCTGTATGACATGCGTTCGCGCAAGGGTGGGAATTTGTCTGGGGGGCAGCAACAGCAGTTGGCGATTGCCCGGGCGTTGGCGACGAATCCCAAGGTGTTGTTGCTCGATGAGCCGACTGAGGGGATTCAGCCTTCGATCATCAAGGACATTGCTCGTACGCTTAAGGAGATTCGCAATTTGCGAGATTTGACGATTGTTGTTTCTGAGCAGGTGTTGTCGTTTACTTTGGAAATTGCTGATCGGTTTTTGGTGATTGAGAAGGGGAGGTTTGTGATTGAGGAAACTCGGGATCGGGTGGATGAGGCGACTATCAGTCGGTACTTGTCGGTTTGACCTGGCTGGGTACATATCCGTTATTTGGGTAACGGCGGCTTATGGTTTCGCTCTTACAGCGAGTCACTTTGTAAAAGCGGCAAAGTAACCAAAGCGCTCTGCCCCGCCTGTCGGCGCCTCGCCTAGGCTCGGCGTTCCCTCACTCCGGCATTGCTCCGCGGGCCGCCGCGATGGGCCATCCATG
>NZ_JACAQY010000074.1:0-27660 GCF_013386835.1 Pseudomonas sp. IPO3774 | reverse complement strand
AGCTGGCTTGCCTGCGATGGCGGTGGGTCAGCTTGCATCTTTGCTAACTGATACACCGCCATCGCAGGCAAGCCAGCTCCCACATTTGATCTTCATCGTTCTTCAGTCCCGAATTTGGCGTTTGCACAGCCTTACCACCTCACGCGGTGCCTTGTTATAGTTCGGCCCCTAATTCAGCCGCCAGTCAAGGATCACTGCCATGTCCGAATACCAAGCCTTTGTCGTCGAACTCAGCGGCAACGTCGCCCATGTGCAGCTCAATCGCCCGGAAAAGATCAACGCGATGAACGCGGCGTTCTGGACCGAGATCATCGACATCTTCCAATGGGTCGAAGACACCGACGCGGTGCGAGCCGTGGTCATCAGCGGCGCCGGCAAGCATTTCTCCTCCGGCATCGACCTGATGCTGCTGGCCTCGGTGGCCAATGACTTCGGCAAGGACGTAGGCCGCAACGCGCGCCTGCTGCGGCGCAAGATCCTCGAACTGCAAGCCTCCTTCAACGCCGTCGACAACTGCCGCAAGCCGGTACTCGCGGCGATCCATGGCTACTGCATCGGCGGCGCCATCGACCTGATCAGCGCCTGTGACATGCGTTACGCCGCCGAAGATGCGCAATTCTCCATCAAGGAAATCGACATCGGCATGGCCGCCGACGTCGGCACCCTGCAACGCCTGCCGCGCATCGTCGGCGATGGCATGCTGCGCGAGCTGGCCTACACCGGCCGCCAGTTCGGCGCCGAAGAGGCGCGCAGCATCGGCCTGGTGAATCGGGTGTACAGCGATCACCAGAGCCTGCTGGCCGGCGTGCTGGAAATCGCCCAGGAAATCGCCGCCAAATCGCCGATCGCGGTCACCGGCACCAAGGCGATGATCAGCTACATGCGTGACCACACGATCAATGACGGTTTGGAATACGTTGCCACCTGGAACTCAGCTATGTTGCAATCCAACGACCTGCGCGTGGCCATCGCGGCCCATATGAGCAAGCAGAAACCCGACTTCGTGGATTGACTGAACATGACCCCAGGCTGGATTACCACAACGCTGCTGGACAACGACGCCCCGGGCGGCTGGGCCGTGGCCCGCAGCCGTGAAGGCTTTTTACACGACCAGAACGGCCCGCTGTTTCCCCGGGAGTGGCTCAAGCGCCAGGACCTCTCGGTGTTCGCCGAGCATGGCATCGGTCACCTGGACGGCGAGCCGGTGTACCTGCTGGAACTCAACAGCCCCGCCGACGTGCCGGGCTGCGGCTGGCAGGGCCTGCGGGCATTCATGCTGCAGGGCGATCACACGCTGTACAAAGTCCTGGGCTACGCCGCGCAAATCGGCACCTGGGCCCGGGAGCATCGTTTTTGCGGCAGTTGCGGCCAGGCGATGGTGCAGGTGCCGCGGGAGCGGGCGATGTTCTGCCAGGCCTGTGACCTGCGCAGCTACCCGCGGATCTCGCCGAGCATGATCGTGTTGGTGACCCGTGGCGACGAGATCCTGCTGGCCCGCTCGCCGCGCTTTGTCACGGGGGTCTACAGTACCCTGGCGGGGTTTGCCGAGCCGGGTGAGTCGGCCGAGGACTGCCTGATTCGCGAGGTGCGTGAAGAAGTGCAGGTGGAGGTCAAGAACATCCAGTACATGGGCAGCCAGTGCTGGCCGTTCCCGCACTCGATGATGCTGGGCTTTCACGCCGAGTACGCCGGCGGCGACATTGTGCCCCAGGCTGACGAGATCGAAGACGCGCAGTGGTTCAACATCCATGAACTGCCGCCGTTGCCGGCGTCGCGCTCGATTGCGCGCTACCTGATCGACCTCTACCTGGCCCGTCGCCTAGGTCACGCTGAACCAGTGCTGCCAGGCTAGGCGCACCGTCAGGCCGAGCACCACGGTGATGAACACCGGGCGAATGAACTTGGCGCCGCCGCTGATGGCGCTGCGTGCGCCAAAAAACGCGCCGCACATCACCGACACGCCCATGCACAGGCCGACAATCCAGTCTACCGAGCCATTGAAAATGAACACCGTCAGCGCCGCCGCGTTGCTGACGAAGTTCATGCTGCGCGCCACGCCGCTGGCCTTTACCAGGTCGATGGGGTGCAACAGCATGGTACTCACGGTCCAGAACGCCCCGGTGCCCGGGCCGGCGACGCCGTCGTAGAAACCCAGGCCGAAGCCCTGGGTGGACTGCCATTTCTTCTTGATCGGTGCGTCGTTGTCCAGCGCCGCCTTGGGCGTGCCGCCGAACAGCAAATACAAACCGCAGCCGAACACAATCACCGGGAGCATCTTGTTCAGGGTTTCTGCCGGCAGGTAATGGGCCACGACCGCGCCGGTGAGTGCACCGACCAGGGTGCCGACGATGGCATGCACCCACTGGCGCGGATGAAACAGCTTGCGCCGGTAGAAGGTAAAGCTGGCAGTGGCCGAGCCGAAGGTGGAACTGAGTTTGTTGGTGCCCAGCACCAGGTGGGGCGGCATGCCGGCGGTCAGCAGGGCGGGCGTGGTGAGCAGGCCGCCACCGCCGGCGATGGCGTCGATGAAACCGGCGATAAAGGCAACCACGGCGAGGATCGCCAGGGTGGTGAGGTCAACGCTGAGTTCGAAGGGCATGGGCAAGACTTAATCGGCAGGGCGCAGCAAGGGCTGCGCGAAAGGCCGGTATCTTACCCATAACCCTGGGTCGAGGCGATCCAAATGTGGGAGCGGGCTTGCTCGCGAAGGCGCAGTGTCAGTCACCGGATAGAGTGGCTGATCCACCGCATTCGCGAGCAAGCCCGCTCCCACATTTCAACCGTGCCCGCTTGGCTATTTATGTGTTTCGACCCACTCCAGTGCGGTCCGCCAGATGCAGATCCCCAGGAAGTACGCCGACATCAGCAACCACAGGCCCAGGGTCAGGCGATTGGTGTACGGGAAGTCGATCACCAGCAGCAGGCTGCACAGCAACCAGATGGTGGTCACGGCAATATTGATCGGCATGAAGCGCTTGACCCGGAACGGGTGCAGGAACTTCATCGGCGTCACGGTCAGCAACGCCAGGCCGATCACGGTGAGCAAGGTGACCCAGGCTTCCGGCTGGATGATATAGACGCACAGCGCCACCACGTTCCATGCGGCGGGGAAGCCGACGAAGTAGTTGTCCTTGCTCTTCATGTTGACGTTGCAGAAGCAGAACAGCGACGACACCAGAATCACCGACACCGTAAACAACGGGGTGAAGTCCGGCAGGGCGATATAGCGATAGATAAACAGCGCCGGAATAAACACGTACGTCAGGTAATCAATCACCAGGTCCAATACCGAGCCATCGAAGCTTGGCAGCACTGTTTGCACATTCACCCGTCGCGCGAGAGAGCCGTCGACCCCATCGACGATCAAGGCCAGGCCCAGCCACAGCAGGCAAGCCTTGGGCTGGTTGTCGAGCAGTGCCAGGGTGGCCAGGAAGGCCAGCACCACGCCGGTGGCGGTAAAACCATGGGCGCCCCAGGCCTTGAGACGGGCTACATGCAGGGTCGATATCACAGGGGCGTTCTCCAAAAGGTGAAACAGGGCAGCCGACGGGGTAGCACCGTCGAATCTGGCCAGAGTGTGCAGGTATCGACCGGGAAGGGTGGGATAAGGTTCACCACCCGGCGTAGGTTAAGCGTAGCAAGCGCAGGACGTTTCGGCATCAGCCTTGGCGAAACACCAGTGCCTTTAAGCCGCTTTGCGGGTCGATATCGGGGAATTCCGGCGGGTTTTCCAGCCGCTGGTCAAAGCGCAGGCCAGGCGCTTCGCGGGTTACGCCGTCGATCAGGAAGTCTTCGCCGAACGCCGGGTCGTTCATGCACGCCAGCACCGTACCCTGGGCCGTGAGCAAATCCGGCAGGCGACGCAGCACCCGCTGGTAGTCCTTGGTCAAAAGGAAACTGCCTTTCTGGAACGAGGGCGGGTCGATGATCACCAGGTCGTACGGGCCGCTGTTGGTGACCTTGGCCCACGACTTGAACAGGTCGTGGCCGAGGAACGTCACCTTGCTCAGGTCGTGGCCGTTCAGGCGGTGATTGTCACGGCCACGGCTCAGGGCGCCTCGGGCCATGTCCAGGTTCACCACATGCTCGGCGCCGCCTTCGATGGCCGCCACGGAGAAACCACAGGTGTAGGCGAACAGGTTCAGCACCCGCAGGCCATGAGCCTGTTCGCGTACCCAGTTGCGGCCGTAACGCATGTCGAGGAACAGCCCACTGTTCTGCTTTTTGCCCAGGTCGATCAGGTAGCGCAGGCCGCCTTCGGTGATGGTCAGTTCGTCGACCACCTCGCCCAGCAGCCATTCGGTGGTGCTTTGCGGCAGGTAGCGGTGTTGCAGCGCCACGGTATGGGCGCCGAATGACCGCCAGTCGATCTGCACCAGCATCTGCTTCAAGGCCTCAAGCTCCGCGGCTTCAGGCTCCTTGAACAGCGAGACCAGCACCACGCCTTGCAGCCAGTCCACTGTCAGTTGCTCCAGGCCCGGCCAGCAGCGGCCACGCCCGTGAAACAGGCGCCGGGTCTCGGCGGGGACGGTTTGCAGGGCATTCAGCAAATGGGTGTGCAGGGTGGCGAGTGCGTCTGGGTTCATCGGGCAACGTCGGTCATTGAGCGGGCGGCATTTTAAACACAATTGCGGGGTGTTCGGGAGTTGAAGCACAACGTGCTCTGAATTTGCTGATTGGCAGTGATTTATGCTCAAAAGGCCCCGAGAGGCGGCGCACAACAGTCAAAAAATCCCTTGGCACCGACATAAACTGGAAAAAAAGCCCGGAGGTGCCCATGAACGGTTTCGCGAGTGCAGTGAGTCAGACAGCGATGGACCAGGAAGAACTGGCCGAATGGCGCGATGCCCTGGCCTCCCTGGTGGCCAACGCCGGCGCGGCGCGCGCACGGGAGATCCTCGACATGCTGGCGGATGCCGGCGGCGCGCCGCACATCGCCTGGAAACCCCGGCATGGCACGCCCTACATCAATAGCATCGCCGTAGAGCAGCAACCGCCGTTTCCCGGCGACCTGGCCACCGAAGAACGCCTGGCCTCAGTGGTGCGCTGGAACGCCCTGGCCATGGTAGTGCGCGCCAACCAGGCCTATGGCGAACTGGGCGGGCATATCGCCAGCTACGCCAGCGCGGCGGATTTGTTCGAGGTGGGCTTCAACCACTTTTTCCGTGCCCGCAACGACAGTTTTGGCGGCGACCTGGTGTTCTACCAGCCGCATTCCGCCCCCGGCATCTATGCTCGCGCCTTCCTTGAAGGGCGCCTGAGCGAGGCCGACCTGGCCCACTATCGCCAGGAAATCGGTGCCGGCAAGGCGGGTGCCCGAGGTTTGTCCAGCTATCCCCATCCGTGGTTGATGCCGGACTTCTGGCAATTTCCCACCGGGTCCATGGGCATTGGCCCCATCAGCTCGATTTTCCAGGCGCGGTTCATGCGCTACCTGCAACACCGCGGCTTGCAGGACACCACCGACCGCCACGTATGGGGCGTATTCGGCGACGGCGAGATGGACGAACCGGAAAGCATGTCGGCCCTCACCCTGGCCGCCCGTGAAGGCCTGGACAACCTGACTTGGGTGGTCAACTGCAACCTGCAACGGCTCGACGGCCCGGTGCGTGGCAACGGGCGAATTATCGACGAGCTGGAGGCGTTGTTCGCCGGTGCCGGCTGGAACGTGATCAAGCTGGTCTGGGGCTCGGACTGGGACGCCTTGCTGGCCAAGGACACCGACGGCGAGCTGGCGCGCACCCTGTCGCAGACGGTGGACGGACAGTTCCAGACCTTCGCCGCCAAGGACGGCGCCTACAACCGCGAACATTTCTTCGGCCAGAGCGAGGCGCTGTCCAAACTGGTCGAGGGCCTGAGCGACGAGCAGATCGACCGGCTCAAGCGTGGCGGCCATGACATGGTCAAGATCCACGCGGCCTATCACGCGGCGCGCCGGGTCGCCGGCAAACCCACGGTGATCCTGGCCCAGACCAAAAAGGGCTTTGGCATGGGCGAGGCCGGGCAGGGCAAGATGACCACCCACCAGCAGAAGAAGCTCGACCGCGAGGCCTTGATCGCCTTCCGCAACCGCTTCCAGTTGCCGCTGTCGGATGAACAGGCCGAATCCCTGAGCTTCTACAAACCGGCTGAAGACAGCCTTGAAATGCGCTACTTGCACCAGCGCCGCGCCACCCTCGGCGGGTATGTGCCGAGCCGTGGCCAGCAGGCGCCCAGCGTGAGTGTCCCGCCGGTGTCGGGCTACGGCGCGTTTGCCACCCTGGCGGAGGGCAAGGAAATGTCCACCACCATGGCCTTTGTGCGCATGCTCACCAATCTGCTCAAGGACAAGGCCCTCGGCCCGCGCATCGTGCCCATCGTCGCCGATGAGGCGCGCACCTTCGGCATGGCCAACCTGTTCAAGCAGATCGGCATCTATTCCAGCGTCGGCCAGCGCTACGAGCCCGAAGACATCGGCTCGATCCTCAGCTACCGCGAAGCCACCGACGGGCAGATCCTTGAAGAAGGCATCAGCGAAGCCAGCGCCATCAGTTCCTGGGTCGCGGCGGCCACCAGTTATTCGGTGCATGGCCTGCGGATGCTGCCGTTCTATATCTATTACTCGATGTTCGGTTTCCAGCGCGTGGGGGACCTGATCTGGGCCGCCGCCGACCAGCGTGCCCGAGGTTTCCTGCTGGGCGCCACTGCCGGGCGCACCACCCTGGGTGGCGAAGGCTTGCAGCACCAGGACGGCAGCAGCCACCTGATGGCCGCCACCGTGCCCAATTGCCGCGCCTACGACCCGGCGTTTGCCGGCGAGTTTGCGGTGATCCTCGACCATGGCATGCGCCAGATGCTGGAGCACGATGTGGACGAGTTCTACTACGTGACGCTGATGAACGAAAACTACCCGCAGCCGAGCCTGCCGGAAGGCGTCGAAGCGGCGATCATCAAAGGCATGTACCGGCTGAGCGGGCAGCCTGGCGGCAAGGTCCGGTTGCTCGGCTCCGGCACGCTGGTGCGCGAAGCCCAGGCAGCGGCGCAATTGTTGGCGGAGGATTGGCAGGTTGACGCTGAAGTGTTCAGTGTCACCAGCTTCAGCGAACTGGCCCGGGACGCCCGTGACGTGGAACGCTGGAACCGCCTTCATCCGCAACAGCCGGCGCGGCGCAGCCACCTGGCGGAGTGTTTGCCCAAGGGCGCGCCGGTGGTGGCGGTATCTGACTATGTAAGGGCGGTGCCGCAGATGCTTGGGTCGTACGTGGATTCGGCTTACACCGTGCTGGGGACGGATGGCTTTGGTCGCAGCGATACCCGGGCGGCGTTGCGGGATTTCTTCGAGGTGGACCGCCATCACATCGTGCTGGCGGCGCTGACGGCATTGGTGGAGCAGGGGAGTCTGGACAAGCAGGTTTGCCAGCAGGCGATAGAGCGTTATGGGGTGCAGACCGATCGCGAGCCGTCCTGGACCTCCTGAGCGACAAAGATCTAAATGTGGGAGCGGGCTTGCTCGCGAATGCGGTGTGTCAGTCAATATATCCGGCAACTGATACACCGCTTTCGCGAGCAAGCCCGCTCCCACACTGGTTCTGTGTGGTTGTCTAAATACTGGCTATCAACGGCGCCCCAAACGATTCCCGCAGAAACCCCGGCGCGATATACCGCTCGTAATGCGCCTCGGACAACAGGAAAAACTCCCGGTCAATCGCATCCCGCAAATCTGCCAGATTGCGCTCGCGAAACTCCGGCAACAGCGCCAACCCATACGCATCCAGCTTCGAAATCACCCGCGCGCCCCGGGCAATCAACTGGTACGCCCAGCAATACGGCGACTGGTGGGGCACAAAGCGGATCTTGCGATCTTCCAGTTGCTGGCGCAGGCGCTGCGGGTCCAGCACCTGCAGCTTGCTGGTCATCACCTGCACCAGCAGTTGTTCCAGGCGCAGCCACACCGCCTGTTTCTCCTCGGCGTTGTAGCCGTTCCACTGAATCACTTCATGGTGATAGCGCTTGCAGCCCCGGCATACCAGGTCTCCGTAGACGGTGGAGCACAGGCCGACGCAGGGGGTCTTGATGGTTTGATTGGGCATAAAAAAACATCGACAGGTGAAACAACACGGCCCCCGAAGGGGCCGCTTTAAATCAATCCCAGCTCAGCGCGCCGCCAGTCTGGTACTCGATCACACGGGTCTCGAAGAAGTTCTTCTCTTTCTTCAAGTCCATGATCTCGCTCATCCACGGGAATGGGTTAGTCGTCCCTGGATACTCTTCCTTCAACCCAATCTGCGACAGACGACGGTTGGCGATGAACTTGAGGTAGTCCTCCATCATCGCCGCATTCATCCCCAGCACCCCACGCGGCATGGTGTCACGCGCGTATTCAATCTCCAGCTGAGTCCCTTGCAGGATCATCTGGGTCGCTTCTTCCTTCATCTCGGCATCCCACAAGTGCGGGTTTTCGATTTTGATCTGGTTGATCACATCGATACCGAAGTTCAGGTGCATCGACTCATCCCGCAGGATGTACTGGAACTGCTCGGCCACGCCGGTCATCTTGTTCCGACGGCCCATGGACAAAATCTGGGTGAAGCCGCAGTAGAAGAAGATGCCTTCCAGGACGCAGTAGTACGCGACCAGGTTACGCAGCAATTCTTTGTCGGTTTCGACGGTGCCGGTTTCGAACTTCGGATCGGAGATCGAACGGGTGTACTTCAAGCCCCAGGCAGCCTTTTTGGCGACCGATGGAATCTCGTGGTACATGTTGAAGATCTCGCCTTCATCCATGGCCAGCGATTCGATGCAGTACTGGTAGGCGTGGGTGTGGATCGCTTCTTCGAAGGCCTGGCGCAGGATGTACTGGCGGCACTCCGGGTTGGTGATCAGGCGGTACACGGCCAGTACCAGGTTGTTGGCGACCAACGAATCCGCAGTGGAGAAGAAGCCGAGGTTGCGCATCACGATGCGACGTTCGTCGTCGGTCAGGCCTTCGGGGTTTTTCCACAGGGCGATGTCGGCGGTCATGTTGACCTCCTGCGGCATCCAGTGGTTGGCGCAGCCGTCGAGGTACTTCTGCCAGGCCCAGTCGTACTTGAAAGGTACGAGTTGGTTGAGGTCGGCGCGGCAGTTGATCATGCGCTTTTCGTCAACGGCGACGCGGGCGGCGGAGCCTTCGAGTTCGGCGAGGCCTTCGGCGACGTCGAGCTTGTCGAGGGCGGCCTTGGCCCGGATGATCGCGGCGGAGTCGCTGGCGGTCACGTTGCGGGCTTCAAGGGCGGCGGCAGCGCCGGCACCGTCGAGGCGGTCCATGTTGGCTTCGGTGGCGTGGCCGGCGTTGGCGCCCCGGATGACTACGTCACCGGTGTCTGGTTGATCTGCTTCATCCCAACTCAGCATTGAATTGCTCCTTCGTGGTCCGTCTGACGGCGTGGGCTTCGATTCACCCAGCGTGTTCAAAAATGTGCGTTTTGCAGGCTTCAAGGCATTGAAATACTGCGCATAGTGTGGTCGGTGTTCAGCGTTCTTGCACACTATGTAGTGGTTGTCTGTGTTTGTGGGCACACTATATGGGGTGTAGCAACGATGGTCAACGCACAAGACCACGCCGATGGTCGCAGGGCCATGACTAAAACTCACAGCCCCATGACTTTTAATGGTTACGGCCGCTACCCGGGCCAGTGCTAAAAATTCGCCAACCAGCTCCCCATAACAAAAAAGAGCGTTTGCGAAATGAAAGCACTTGATCTGTACATCGGCGAAGGCTTCGAAGGCCCAGGCGTCAATGCTGCCCACATCAACATCCTCATCGGCCCGCGCAACGGTCCGGCCGGCCAGGCGTTTGCCAACAGTTTGGCGTCGCCAAGCCAGGGCCATTGCCCGTTCATGGTGATTGCCCAGCCGAACATCCCGGTCAAACCCATGACCCTCTACGTCAACAAGGCCGCCATCGGCAGCGACCTGCACGGCAATGCCACCTGGGGCGCGTCCCAGGCCGGGATCGCCAAGGCGGTGCTCGAAGCCCTGCTCGACGGCACCCTGCCGCCGGAAGCCGAGGACGAGTGGGCGATTGTCACCGCCAACTGGGTCAACCCGGCCTGCGATGACCTGGATGCGGTCTACCTCAACAACTACAACGCCTGCCGCACCGCGATCCGCGCCGCCCTCACAGGCTTGCCACACACCGCGCAACTGGCGGATGTGGTCAACCACATCAGCAACCCTTTCTACACGCCAAAAGCCTGAGGACATTCCCATGCAATACATCCGTTTGGGCAACTCCGGCCTGCAAGTCTCGCGCCTGTGCCTGGGCACCATGAACATGGGCACCCCGGACTGGAAACCGTGGATCTTCGACGAGAAACAAAGCGAACCCATCGTTGCCCATGCCCTGGCCAACGGTGTCAACTTCATCGACCTGGCGGACTTCTACTCCGCAGGCGTCGGCGAGGAAGTGGTCGGGCGCATCCTCAAGCGCGTTGCGCGCCGTGAAGACATCGTGGTCACCACCAAGGTCGGCTACGGCACCCGCAGCGGCATCAATGCCAGCGGCCATTCGCGCAAGCACATCATGGACAGCATCGACGCGTCCCTGAGCCGCCTTGGCATGGATTACGTCGACGTGTTCATGCTGCATTACTTCGACGTGAACACCCCGGTGGAAGAAACCATGGGCGCCCTCAACGACATCGTGCGTTCCGGCAAGGCGCGCTACATCGGCGTGTCGACCATGCTCACCGGGCAACTGGCAAAAATCCTCATGGCCTGCGAGCGCAATGGCTGGGTCAAGCCGATCAACATGCAGCTGCAACTGAACTGCGCCTACCGCGAGGAAGAGCGCGAGATGATCCCGTTCTGCCGCGACCAGGGCCTGGGCGTGTCGGTGTTCAGCCCGCTGGCCCGTGGCTTGCTCACCGGCGAAGTGCAGTCGACCCGCAACCAGACCGACTTCTTCACCCAGCAGATGTACAGCGACCAGGCGTCGTTCGACATCGCCCACTCGGTGCAACGTGTGGCCCGTGCCCGTGGCGTGTCCAACGCACAGATTGCCCAGGCCTGGGTGGCCAATCATCCGGGTGTGGACGTGATGCTGGTGGGCGCCGACACCACCGCACAATTTGATAGCGCGCTTGCAGCCCTCGACACCCAACTGGATGCCGAAGAACTGCACGAGCTGGAACGCAACTACACGCCGTGCGATGTGATCAACGACTACACCGCCGGCAAACGCATCTTGCGCAGCGCCCGTCCGGGCCTGGACCGTTTTAACCTGATAGAGGCCGTGGCATGAACCCGCTGATTCGCACAGGCAATTTCATTGATGGCCAATGGTCCAGCAGTGGGCCGGTCTACCCGGTGTGCAACCCGGCCAATGGTGCGCAGATCGCCGAAGTACAACGCGCCGGTGCTGAAGAAACCAACCTGGCCATTGCCGCCGCCAACCGCGCGTTGCCGGCCTGGCGCAAGCTCACCGCCAAGGAACGCAGCCAGCGACTCAAGCGCTGGAGCGAGTTGATGCTGAGCAACCAGAAGGACCTGGCCCACCTGCTCAGCCTGGAACAGGGCAAGCCGCTGGCCGAAGCCATGGGCGAAGTGGTCTACGCGGCGAGCTTCCTCGAATGGTTTGCCGAAGAAGCCAAGCGTGCCTATGGCGACGTGATCCCGAGCCACAAGGCCGACGCCCGCATCATCGTGACCAAGGAAGCCATTGGCGTGGTCGCGGCGATCACCCCGTGGAACTTTCCCCTGGCCATGGTCACCCGCAAGGTTGGCCCGGCGCTGGCGGCGGGTTGCACGATGATTCTCAAACCGTCGGAAGAAACCCCGCTGTCGGCTTTCGCCCTGGCGGTGTTGGCAGAACAGGCCGGGATTCCGGCGGGCGTGTTCAACATCGTGTCCGGCGATGCCGTGGCCATCGGTGGCGCACTGCAAGCCTCCAGCATTGTGCGCAAGCTGTCCTTCACCGGCTCCACCCGCACCGGCAAGCTGCTGATGCGCCAGGCCGCCGACACCCTGAAAAAGGTCTCCCTGGAACTGGGCGGCAACGCGCCCTTTATCGTGTTCGACGATGCCGACCTGGACGCTGCCGTCAAAGGCGCCATGGCTTCCAAGTTTCGCAATACCGGGCAGACCTGCGTCTGCGTCAACCGCTTCTTTATCCAGGACGCTGTGTACGATGCGTTCACCCGCAAGCTGGCCGAAGCGGTCTCTGCGATGCGCGTCGGCAGCGCCCTCGAGGGCGAAACCGAACAAGGCCCGCTGATCAATGCGGCCGCGTTGGCCAAGGTTGAAGCCCACGTCGGCGACGCTCTGGAGAAAGGCGCCAAGCTGCTGTGCGGCGGCCGTCGCCATGCCTTGGGCGGGACGTTCTTCGAACCGACCATCCTCACCGAAGCCCACGGCGAGATGCTGATTGCCCAGGAAGAAACCTTCGGCCCGGTGGCGGCCTGCTTCCGCTTCAAGGACGAAGCCGAAGTGCTGCAACGGGCGAATGACACGCCGTTTGGGTTGTCCGCCTACTTCTACAGCCGCGACATCGGCCGCGTATGGCGCATGGCCGAAGGCCTGGAAGCGGGCATGGTCGGGATCAACGAAGGGATCATCTCCACCGAAGTCGCACCGTTTGGCGGGATCAAGGAGTCGGGCCTGGGCCGTGAAGGTTCCAGGTACGGCCTGGAGGATTACCTGGAGATCAAATACCTGTTGATGGGCGGTCTCTGACCCCATTTACCCAAACAACACCGATCCAATGTGGGAGCGGGCTTGCTCGCGAAAGCGGTGGGCCTGCCACCACATGCATTGACTGACACACCGCCTTCGCGAGCAAGCCCGCTCCCACAGGGAAATGGGCTTGCCCGCTGTTACTCCGTCAAGAACAAAAATATGGAGAACACCATGTCCACTCAACCCATCAAAATCGACGACCTGCCCATCGGTCGCTTCCACCTTAAAATCGCCGGCCTGACCTTCGGCGCCCACTTCACCGACGGCTACATCCTCGGCCTGATCGGCATTGCCTTCACCTTGCTCAGCCCACAGATGCAACTGGACGCCTTCTGGCAAGGCCTGATCGGCGCCTCGGCCCTGATCGGCCTGTTTATGGGCAGCCTGTTCTTTGGCTGGATCTCCGACACCCTCGGCCGGCAGAAAATCTTCCTGGTCAGCTTCGTCCTGATCACCGTTGCCTCGGTGATGCAGTTCTACGCCGAAACCGCCATGGGCCTGTTCCTCTGCCGGGTGTTGATCGGTATCGGCCTGGGCGGCGACTTCAGCGTCGGCCACGCGATGCTCGCCGAGTTCTCGCCCAGGAAACATCGCGGGGTACTGCTGGGCTCCTTCAGCGTGGTGTGGACGGTTGGTTACGTGGCCGCGACTTTCGTCGGCACCGCCATGCTCAGCCTCGGCGATGATGCCTGGCGCTGGATGCTCGCATCGTCGGCAATTCCTGCCGGGCTGATCCTGATCGCGCGCATCGGCACGCCCGAATCGCCGCGCTGGCTGATCAACCAGGGCCGGATTGCCGAGGCCCGAGCCATCGTCAAGAAACACCTCGGCGAACACGTGGTCCTCGATGAAGAACCGTCGACGCAAACCCGTTCCGGCTACGGCGTGCTGTTCAGCCGTGAATACCGCAAGCGCACCGCGTTCAACTGCCTGTTCTTCGTGTGCATCGTGATGCCGTACTTCGCCATCTACACCTTCCTGCCGTCGATCCTGCAGAAGATGGGCCTGGCCGAAGGTTTTGGCACCGAGCTGATGCTCAACCTGCTGCTGATCATCGGCGCCTTGATCGGCATCTGGTGCACCGTGAAATTCTCCCGGCGGGGCTTTCTGATCAACTCGTTCATCATCCTGGCGGCGGCGCTGTTCCTGCTGGCGGTATTGCCGGGCAGCATGGCGTGGTTGATGGTGCTGACGTTCGGCGTCTTCACCCTGGTGCTGTCGGCGGTGAGCAACCTGGTGGGCGTATTCCCGGCGGAGAGCTTCCCGACCGAAGTGCGGGCCAGCGGCATCGGCCTTGCCACAGCCATCAGCCGCCTGGGTTCGGCGGTGAGTACCTTCCTGTTGCCGGTGAGCGTAGCGGGGATCGGCCTGAGCCCGACCATGGGCATCCTCGCCGCGATCCTGGTGCTGGGGGCGATCATCTCCTGGGCCTGGGCGCCGGAAACCAAGGCGTTGACCTTGAGCCAGGCGTGCAAGGCCGAGCCTGCGGTGTCAGGGATTGCTCACCCGGTTCAACCACTGCGTAAACAACCGAACCTTGGATAAACCCTGCTTGTCACTTGCCACATCCAGCCAATAGCCATACGGGCCGATCACCTCCACCGGGGTGATCGGCAGCAGGCTGCCATTCGCCAGTTCACGCTCGATCATCTGCCGGTCGATCACCGCCAGCCCACCGCCGGCCAGGGCGGTGTGGATCACCTGGTCCAGGGTGCTGAATTCCAGGCCCTGGCCTGCATCGATATCTTCCCGGCCCATGGCCGCCAGCCAGTTCTCCCAAACCTTCAAGCGCTTACCATCGTGCAGGATGTGCAGCAGCGGAAAGCGCCGCAGGTCGGGCGGCTGACCGTCGCTGAACAGTTCCGGGCTGGCTACGGCGATGTGGCGTTCCATCACCAACAGTTCACTGCTGCACTGCGTGGCCGCTTCCAGGCCGAAGCGGACCTGGCAGTCGATTTCCGCCAGGCTCGCGTGGGTGTTCTGGTGGGTGACGCTGAGGTTGATGTCCGGGTAACGCTCGCAAAACCGGCGCAGGTGGGCGGACAGCCAGCGGGTGGCCCAGGTGGGCGGGGCGACGATGCGCAGGCGCTGGCGCAGGTTGGGCACGCGCACGGCGTGCAGGGCGCGCTCGATATGGTCGAAGGCGTCGCTCAGGTGCGGGGAGAGGGCGAAGCCGGCTTCGGTCAGGGACAGGCCCTGGGGCGTGCGGATGAAGAGGGCGACGCCGAGGTAGTCTTCCAGTTGTTTGATCTGGCGGCTGACGGCGCCCTGGGTGACGTTGAGGCCCACGGCGGCCTGGCTGAAGCTGCGGTGGCGGGCGACTTCTTCGAAGACACGGAGCATGTTGAGGGAGGGCAGTTGGCGCATGAAATGGATTCCACACCTGTTGTTTTTATGGTGTTTTTGGCGGCCTCTTCGCGAGCAAGCCCGCTCCCACATTTGATCGGCGCCGCGGTCAAAATGTGGGAGCGGGCTTGCTCGCGAAGGCGTCAGTGAAGACGCCGCCTATTTTAGAAGTAGTAGCCAATGTTGATATACAACTGATTCTCCCACTGGTTACTCCCCCCAGCTCCCAAGCTCTCGGTATAGCTGCTCCCACCAATATACGGATCGTTCTTGCCGATCAACCACTCCGTGGCCACCCACAGTTTACTCACCGAAAACGACGTGCCCAGGATCACCCGCTGCGAGGTCTTGAACTGATCCTCGGACTTGTCAAACGCACTGTAGTTGGCATACAGCTTCACACCGCTGACCTGGTCAAACAGGTACTTGCCGGCCACGTCGTAGCTCAAATCCGCCACATACAGATTGCCGCGGCTGGCCACGTTGAACGTGCCGTCATACCCGCCCAGGGTCACCACGCTGTCGGTGCCCGGGTTGCGCGGCGACATCTGCTGGCGTGCCGCCTGCAATTGCACGCCCCACGGGCCGTTCTTGCCCAGGTAGTGGATCGCCACCGCGTTGCGTCGGCCATCGTCATTGGTGTCCTTGTTCTCCAGGGTGGAGGTCAGGCCGGACAGCCCGACTTCCGATTTCCACCCGCCCAGGTCCATGGCCTTGGCTACCCGCACCACCACGGTGTTGCGTTCCTGGTTGTTGCTGCCGTCGCCCACGTAGCTGTCGGCCTCGGAGATCACGCTGGAGTAGGTCACGCCCTTGCTCGTGCCTTTGCCTTGCCACGCCGGGCGCAGGTAGTAACCGGCCTGGATGTTCCAGTCGCCGCTTTGCTGGATGTACTTGGCGCCCACCTGCTGCACATCTTCCAGGCCGATCACGTTGCCCAGGGTTTCGTAGAAGGTGCTGCCGAAGTACGGCTGCAAGCCAAACGGCACGGTGTTCAGGCCCACTTGCACCTGCTGGTCGGGGTTGAACTTGTAGCCCACCCAGGCGAACTTGGCGAACTGGATATCGCCGTAGTTCTTGGTGTACTGGTACGGGTAGGAGCGCCCGTAGAACCGGTACTGCGCTTCGCCGATCCAGGTGTCGGAGTTGTACTTGGCGCTGAGGTACGCGGTGTCGAGGCCGAACTTCTGGATGTCGCGATCCGGGTCGTAGTCCCAACGGGCGCGCACGGCGCCGCCGAGGTCGAGGTTGTCGGTGACTTGAATGGCCATGGCCGGTGCCGCAAGGGCGCCAAGCACAGGGACCAGAGCGATGTAACGGAAGGTTGGTCGCATGGTTTTGCTCTCGTTATTGGTTATTTTTTGGCAACAGCAGCCCCTTGCCGCAACGAACGCTGCGACGCGGGGTAAAGGGTTGACTCAGTGCGCTTGCGGGCGAATCAGCCGCAACGGCGGGCCTGCCGTGGGCAGCTCCGAGGCGCCGGGGGCGGCGGCCAGCAAGGTCTGGGTGTAAGTGTTCTGAGGTCGCAGCAACACTTGCTCGGCAGTGCCGTATTCCACGACTTCGCCCTGGCGCATCACCGCGATGTAGTCGCTGATCTGCGCCGCCACCCGCAGGTCGTGGGTGATGAACAGGATGCTCAGGTTCAGGCGCTGCTGCAGTTCGGCCAGCAGTTCCAGCACCTGTTTCTGCACCGAGACATCCAGGGCTGACACGCTCTCATCGGCGATCAACACTTCCGGGCGCATCGCCAGGGCGCGGGCGATGCCGATGCGCTGGCGCTGGCCGCCGGAGAACTGCCGGGGCTTGCGCTTGAGGGCGTCGCGCTTGAGGCCCACCTGTTCCAGCAAATCACCGGCTTCAGCCCACGCATCCTTGGCCGACAACCCGCGCAATTGCGCGGCGCGGGCGATGATGTCGCCCACCCGGTGCCGAGGATTGAGCGAGCCATACGGGTCCTGGAAAATCATCTGGATGCGCCGACGATTCGCCGCCAGCGCCGAGCCGCGCAGGGCCAGGAAGTCGGTGTCACCGACCCATACGTGGCCGCTGTCGCTGTCCACCAGGCGGATCGCGGCTTTCACCAACGTGCTTTTGCCCGAACCGGACTCGCCGACAATCGCCAGGGTCTTGCCCCGTGGCAGTTGCAGCGAGACATTGCGCAAGGCCGCCACCGAGCTGCCGCCGACGGTGTAGGTCTTGGTCAGGTGCTCGATGCGCAATGCCAGCTCGCCGTCGGCGCTCGGCTTGTGCAGCTCCGGGTGCAGCGCCGGCACGGCCGCAATCAGCTTGCGGGTGTAGGCGTGGGCCGGGGCATTCAGCACCTGGTCGCGCTCGCCGATTTCCACCAGCCGGCCGCCTTCCATCACCGCGATACGGTCGGCAATCTGCGCCACCACGCCGAAGTCATGGGTGATAAACAGAATGCCGTGTTGCCCGCGGCCGCGCAGCTCGCGCACCAGCTTCAGCACCTGCGCCTGGGTGGTCACGTCCAGCGCCGTGGTGGGCTCGTCGGCGATCAGCAAATCCGGATTCATTGCCAAGGCCATGGCAATCACCACCCGCTGGCATTGGCCACCGGATAACTGGTGGGGAAAGCTGTTGGCGATGCGTGGCGGGTCCGGCAGTTGCGTCGACTCCAGCAGCGCCAGCATGCGCTCGCGGCGTTCAGCGCCAGGCATCTGCGGTGCGTGAATATCGAAGATCTCTTCCACTTGCTTGCCGATGCGAATCGCCGGGTTCAGCGCCGCCATGGGCTCCTGGAAAATCATCGCGATACGGTTGCCCCGCAGCTGGCGCAAACGCTCCTCGTCGAGGGTGCAAATGTCATCGCCGAGGAAGTCGATCACGCCTTCGGTATGCCGCAAACCCTTGGCATAGTCGCCCATGATCGCCGCCGACAGCACGGACTTGCCGGAGCCGGACTCGCCGATCACGCAGAGGATTTCGCCCTTGCGCACCTCCAGGCTGATGCCTTGCACCGCGTGGCTGCGGTCGGCGCCGGCGGGCAATTCGATGGACAGGTTCTGCACCCGCAGTACTTGCGTGTGGTTCATGCTCAACTCCTTGCGCCTTTCTGGGCGTGTTCATCCAGGCCGTCCGCCAACAGGCTCAGGCCCAGCATCAGGGTGGAGATGGCGATGCACGGGAAGATCACCAGGTGCGGGAAGGCGATGGCCATGGCGCGGCCGTCATTGATCATGCCGCCCCAGTCCGGTGTGGGCGGCGGCAGCCCGAGGCCCAGGAAGCCGAGGGCGCCGATCATGATCGCGGTGTAGCCGATGCGCAGGCAGAAATCGACAATCAGCGGCCCGCCGCAGTTGGGCAGGATTTCCACCAGCATGATCCGCAGCGAGCCTTCGCCCTGGGTGATGGCGCTGAGCACGTAGTCTCGCGAGCGAATATCGATGGTCAGGGCGCGCATGATCCGGAAGATCGCCGGCGCGCTGGTGAAGGTCACCGCAATCAGGATATTCAGCGCCGAAGCACCGAGGGCGATGATGATCACGATGTACAGCACCAGCACCGGGAACGACAGCACCGTGTCGGCCACATACGACAGCACGCTGTCGACCCAGCCGTTGAAGTAGCCGGCGCACAGGCCCATGGCGATGCCCACGGCAAACGCGGTGAGCGTGGCGAGGATCGACCAGAACAGCACGGTACGGGTGCCCCAGATCAGCCGCGAGAGAATGTCGCGGCCAATCATATCGGTGCCCAGCAGGAAGCTCTGGCCGTTGTCGCCGACGGTCATTGGCGTCAGTAAGGGCGTGAAGCTTTCCAGCGGATCATGGGGCGCGATCCACGGTGCGAACAGCGCGATCACCACCCAGCCGCCCACCAGCAGCAGGCCGAGCAATGCCAGGGGATGTTTGAACGAGTGCAGCAGGTTCATTGGGCACCTCCGCCGAGGCTGCGCAGGGTGATGCGCGGGTTGAGCCAGGTGTAGGCCAGGTCCGAGAAAATCTTGGTGATGCCCACCACCACGGCACTGACCATCGCGCAGGCTTCGATCAGGTACACGTCATGGTTCAGCGAGGCGGTGTACAGCAGCGAGCCGAAGCCCTTGTAGGCGAAGAACACCTCCACCACGATCACGTTCGACAGCAGCCACGGGATGTACAGCATGATCACCGTGACCGGCGCGATCAGCACATTGCGCAGGGCATGCCGCAGCACAATGCGTGAGGTCGACGCCCCCTTGAGCCGCGCCGTGCGGATGTACGGCGCCTGCATCACTTCCACCATCGAGGCCCGGGTGATGCGCGCCAGGTAACCGATGCCGAACAGGCACAGCACCATCAGTGGCAGCACCAATTGCACGACGCTGAAGCCCTCGCTCATGCTGCTCACACCGGGCAGCCAGTTAAGCCAGAACACAAAGATCGCGGAGACGAACACCGCGCTGGCGAAGTCGGGAATCGAGGTGGTGACGATCGACAGGAACGACACCAGGCGGTCTAGCGCCGAGCCCTGGCGAATCCCGGCCAGAATGCCGAGGGTCAACGCCACCGGCACCATCACCAGCAAGGCCAGGCCGGCCAGGGTCAGGGTTTGCGCAAGGTTCGGCAGCAGCAGCTTGATCACTGATTCGCGAAAGTACACCGAGGTGCCCCAGTCGCCGCTGACAAAGTCCTTGAGCCACACCAGGTAGCGCCACACAAAGGGTTGGTTATAGCCATGTTCCACCAGCCACGCGGCGCGCTGGTCGGCGGCGGAGTAGGGGCCGAGGACGTTGATCGCCACGTCTTCGATATTCAGTTCCAGGGCCAGGAACACGATCAATGACACCGACAGCAGGGTCGCCACCAGCGCCAATAACTTGCGCATCAGAAAATGAGCCATGGGTGCATGCTCCGACTGTTCAAGGGATGCCTGCCCGTGTGCGGGCAGGGAGGAGGGCGTGCGCTAAATCAAGCGCTCATCCACACACTGTCCATCGGGTAGAAGTCGGAAGGGTGCACCTGGAAGCCCTGGACCTTTTTGCTCACGGCGGTGAACTTGTCGCCCCAGAACGGCTGCACGATCACGCAGGCGTCCTGCAGGATGCGTTCGACATTTTCCATCGCCACGGCGCGCTGTTTCGGGTCGATGATGCCCATGGCCTTGTCCAGCGCGGCATCGAACGCCGGGTCGCTGTAATGGCTTTCGTTCCAGGCACCACCGCCACGGTAGGCCAGTTCCAGGGACATTACGCCCAGCGGGCGGTGGGCCCAGTAGGTCAGGCTGAAGGCGGCCTTGTCCCAGATCGGCCAGTACTGCGCGGCGGGGATCACCTTGAGGTTGATGCGGATCCCGGCTTCCAGGCAGTTCTGTTGCAGGATCTGCGCGCAGTCCTGTTCATAGCGGCCCTGGGTGTTGCCGACGATCAGGTCAATGTCGATGCCGTTGGGGAAGCCGGCTTCGGCCAGCAGCTTCTTGGCCGCCGCCACGTCGCGGTTGCGCTTGGGCAGCGGGAAATATTCGGGGTGGGAAGGCGCCACATGATGGTCTTCGCCGAGGGTGCCCATGCCGCGATAGGCGATCTTCAGCATCTGCGCATTATCGGCGCACAGCACCACCGCCTTGCGGATGCGCAGGTCGGTGAACGGCTTCTGGTCGCAGGCCATGCGCATCACCACGGTTTGCGCCGACTTGCAGGTCAGCAACTGGGCCCCGGGCAAGCGCTTGGCCAGGTCCAGTTCAGCCACCGTCACGCGGTACAGCACGTCGACTTGCCCGGCTTGCAGGGCGGCGAGGTGGGTGGACACGTCGGTGCCCATGTCGATGTAGCGCAACTCGTCAAGGTTGGCTGGTTTGCCCCAGTAATCGGCGCGCTTGGCGAAGGTCGCCTGCTTGTTCACGGCGAATGAAACCAGCTTGAACGGCCCGGTGCCCAGCGGGTTTTTCGCCCAGTCGTCACCGGCCTTGAAGCTGCGGTGCACGATGGCGCAGGTGAAGGCGTTGAGCATCTCCGGGATCGCCAGGATCGGCCGCTTGAGCACCAGGCGGAACTGGAACTCGCTGACTTTTTCGAAGGCCTTGATGTCCTGGAACGCGGTGCGGTTCACCGACTTGGAATCGGCGGCGATCCAGCGTTCGATATTGTGCTGCACGTCGTCGACGTTGAAGGTGTCGCCGTTGCTCCACTTCACGTTCTGGCGCAGGTTGAAGGTCCACGTGGCGAGGTCTTCCGACGGGCTCCAGCTCTCGGCGAGGTAAGGGTGGGTGATGTTGTCGGCGTCGACCCAGGTCAGGTATTCCACCGAGTTGCGCAGCAGGTTCGAGGCTTCGATCCAGGTGATCAGCATCGGGTCCTGGATTTCCTGGATCGCGCAGGCAAACCGCAGGCTGCCGCCCTGGCGTGGCTCGGCGGCCTGGGCGTGATTGCCCAGCAGTGCGGAACCGAGAAAGGTGCTGGCACTGGCGACGGTGATGCCCAGCAGCGCGGCCGTGCGCAGGAATTGGCGGCGGTTGATTTCGCCGCTTTGCACTTGGGCACACAGATCATTTACGGCTGGATGCGGCGCGGCGCCGTCCAGGGTAGTCAATTCTTTCATAAGCCTCTCCGGTACTTGCGAATATGCGTTTTTTGTTGAACCGCAAGGGTCAATGGCAAGCGCCGCGAAGGCGTGACCGTGACCGCTGTGAAGCCGGCAGAAGAACAAGGCGCAACGAAGTCGGGAGGGTGGCAATGGGACAGGACATAGGGCAGCTCTCATGTTGTTTTTATTAGAGATGCCCGCAGTTTTGTCATTTGCGCAAAGATCGACAAACGACAAATTCTGCGTTGGAACGTTCTATAAACGCATGTTACATGTCGCTCCCCACCGACCGATCGTTCCCACGCTCTGCGTGGGAATGCCGCCCCGGACGTTCCGCGTCCCCTCTGCGAAACGGTGACGCAGAGCGTCACGGGATGCATTCCCACGCAGAGCGTGGGAACGATCAGTACTTCAACAAGCGCGGGTCGAACGGGTAGTCGGAGAGCAACTCGATGCCGTGTTCGTGGATGTAGATCTGCTCTTCGAGCTTGACCCCTTCGCCGCCGTCGTCGTGGCCGATGTAGCTTTCCACGCAGATGGTCATGCCGGCTTCGAACACGCCGTCGTAGCCCAGGGCATCAATGTCTTCGCGATGCACCACGTAGGGGTATTCACCGGTCATGCCAACCCCGTGCACCAGGGCGAAGTAACGGTTGTTTTTGTAATGCTCGGGAATCTTCCAGGCCAGTTCCGCGTACTCCTTGAAACTGCGCCCGGCCTTGAGCATTTCCATGTTGGTCTGCACTTGCTCGTAGGCCAGTTTGTACAGCTCCTGCTGCTTGGCGGTGGCGGCTTGTTCACCGCACAGGAAGGTCCGCGAGAAGTCGGCGTAGTAGCCGAAACGCCCGACCACGTCAGTGTCCAGCGCTACCAGGTCGCCGGCTTCGATGGGCCGGGTGCTGCACTCCTGGAACCACGGGTTGGTGCGTGGGCCGGAGGACAGCAGGCGGGTCTCGACGTAATCACCGTCGGTGGCGATCACGTGCTGGTGCAGGTGCGACCACAGCTCGTTCTCGCTGATGCCGGGGGTGAGTTTGCTTTCCATCAGGCGCACCCCGGCTTCAGTGGCACGCAGGCTGGCGCGGATCATCTTGAGTTCGTTCGGCACCTTGATGCAGCGCGCACGTTCCAGCGGTTCCTGGGCATCAAATATCTGATAGCCGAGCTTTTGCAGTTCGAAGGCCGCAGCGGAGGTGGCGCTTTCAATGGCGATGCGTTTGCCGCCGCCGCATTTGCGCACCAGCTCATCGATTTCCGCGGCCCAGTCGGCGGTGACATTGCCCAGGAAACTTTCGCAGAAGTAATAGGAGATGGCCTTGGCCGGGCGCACTTCATCGACGGTGTTGAGGGTTTCGGCCAGGTGCAGGCAGCCGCCGAACTCGAACACCACCACCGGGCCTTCTGCCGGGATAAACGCATAGCGGGCCGGGTTGCGCGCCGAGTACACCTGCATGTTGCGTGAGCCGGTGGCGTAGCGCATGTGGGTAGGGTCGAACACTACGCAGGCGGCGTAGTCGCGTTTTTTCAGCTCGTTGCGTACCCGTTGCAGACGGTCCAACTGGATCTGCTGGATCTCGTCATGGGTAGGTTCGCAGTCAGCGGGGTTGCGGTTGGGGCCGGACAGACTCATGGGGTGTTCCTCGCAGGGCAAATACGGTTTCAAGGTTTTTTAGGTATGAATCAGTCGAGCAACTGGTCGCTGCGGACCAGGTTGCGTTCGGCTTGCAGATGGGCTTCGGACAGGCGTCCGTAAAGCTGCTTGGTGCGCTGGGCACGGCCAATGATTCCGGGCTTTTCGGAGTAGGCGAAGATCGCCGTATTGCGCTCGGTGGCGCCTTCCACGCGGGTCACCCGGTGCACCGAAAAACGCCCTTTGAATATCTGCAAATCGCCGGGATTCAGCTCCAGTTCCTGCACCCGCGAACGGTCCTCGCCACGCACCACCTTGCCGACGGCGCCGAGGTTCTCCTGGGTGCGCGAGCGAATCATCGGCGCGTACTCGAACAGGCCGCCGGCCTCGGGCTTCTGGGTCATCATGCTGACGATGAATTCGTTGGTATCGAAGTGCCAGGGCTGCTCGGTGCCGTCCGGCATCACGTTGATCACCAGCCCGGCGAACGGGTCGGCGTACTCGAAGATTTCCGGCTCATTCAGGCAGGCACCGATAAAGCGTTTCATCATCGGCGACACGTACAGCCGGTGGATGATCGCGTCCGGGGCGATCATGTCGCGGGTCACAAAGCCGCTGGTGCGCTCCATGAACGTGCGGCGCGGGTCATCGTGGGGCAGGGAGGTGTCGTCCTCGGTGAAGTAGGCGTTGACCTTGCGCACCGAATAAAACGTCTTGCCCGACAGCGCCAAACCTTCCAGGCGCGCCTGCTCAAGCGCTGCGGGGCGCAGGAAGTTCTTCAGCAGGCAGCAGCCGTCTTCGGCCAGTTCGGCCCGGGCGTGTTCGATCAGGGCCTGTAATTGAACATGGCCCGAATCATGTATGGGATACAGCTCGGTATTAATAATGTCGCTGATATCGCCCACTTCAGCGTCAGCAAGTTGAAGGCTCATGCAAGACTCCCGGAACTATCAGTTGGTGTTTTTTGGCTGACCCGATAGTTGCTGAACGAGGTGCAAAGTGGAAATTACAAGTTGTGATCGAATCCATCGGCGAGGGCGATAGTTATGTCGGGCGAACTGGATGGCACCCTGCTTAAAGTGTTTGTGGCAATTATCGAGTGCCAGGGGTTTTCGGCGGCCGCCGAGCGCCTGCACAAGACCCAATCCACCGTCAGCCAGAGCCTGCAACGCCTGGAAGACATCGTCGGCACGCCACTGATCCGCCGTACCAGCCGCTCGGTGGGCCTGACCCCCGGTGGCGAAACCTTTTTGATCTACGCCCGGCAGATCCTCAAGCTGCACAGCGAGGCCGTCAGCGCCGCGCAATTGCCCAATCAACAGGTGTGTATCCACCTCGGCATGCCCGAGGACTACGCCGAGTACTGCCTGGGCGGGATGCTCAAGGACTTCCAGGCGCAGTTCTCCCAGGTACGGCCCGATGTGTGCTGCGAGATGTCGACGGCCCTGGTGGGGCGCCTGCAACGGGGCGAGCTGGACCTGGTGCTGGGGGTGGAACACGCAGGTTTGCAGAGCGGGGAATACCTGTGCGACGAGCCGTTGGTGTGGGTCGCGGCGCCCAGCTGGAGTTGCGTGGGGCGTCAGTCGGTGCCGTTGGCGGTGTACGCCGAGGGCTGCGCGTTCCGTGCGAACGCCGTGCAGGCGCTGGCCCAGTCCGGGCGCTCGTGGCAGGTGGTTTACACCAGCCAAAGCCCGCGCGGCATTGCGATTGCGATCGAGCAGGGCTTGTCGGTGGGCGTGATGGCGCGGCGCCTGGTGCCACCCGACTGGCAGATTCTGGACGAGCGCCAGGGCTTCCCGCCGATTGCCCCGGCGCGCCTGATGTTCTGGCGTTCAGCCGGTTGCCAGGTGCCGGAAGTGGATGCCCTGGTGGAGATTCTGCGCCGGCAACTGGGCCACTCAGGGCATCTGGGCGGCCAGCGCTTCACGGGTGTGTCGCTGGGCCATGCGCTTGAGCAATAACAGGCTGGCCAACACCCAGGCCGCGATCCAGCCGTGCACCACCGCAAATTCGCCAGTGAGTTGCAGCAGCCAGCCGCACAGGGCATTGCCGGTGGCACTGGCCAGGCCGTAGCTGACCATGCTCAGGCTCACCACTTGCAGGCTGTGCACCGGGCTGAGCCGGGCACCGACGTAGGCGGCCATCAAGCCCCAACACGGGAAATAGAACAGCGCGAACAGCCCGGCCGCCAGCCAGCTCAGTACCAGGCTCGGGTGCCCGAGCAAGCCGAGCATGCTCAGACCAAACGCGCCGATACTCAGGGCCATCACCCGCAACGCCCCCCAACGATCTGCCAGCGTGCCCAGCAGCAAGCCGCCGATCACACCGCCGATCCCGATCAGCGTCCACATCGAGCCGGTGACGGAGGCGCTGGCTTGTAGCTGCTCGCTGACGAACGCCGACAGGAAATTCAGAAACGGCCCGCTGATGGCGCCGATAAACGCGCTGAGCAAGACGATCTGCATTGCCACCGGTTGTGCCACGCACAACTTCAGCCATTGGCGCAGCACTTGGTTCAGCGCCGGCGCCATGGTCTCGCGTGGTGCCGGTTGCTTGATCGGGGCCAGTGCCCACAGGGTCAACAGCGTGACAACCAGCGTCAACCCGGCGCAGATCAGCCAGAACTGGCGCAACGACAACCCCTGCAACAGCGCGATCAACAGCCCGTTCAAGCACAGCGCAAAGGCTGAGCCCGAGGACGCCAGCCCCAGCACCCGGCTGCGATGTGTAGTCGGGATCACCTCTTGAGCGAGGGCCGAAATCGCGTTCCAGTTCGACACCGCGCACGCCGACACCAGTGCCAGGCACAGGGCAAACGGCAGCACCCACGGCGTGGCGACGGCCAGGGCCAGCAGGGCGGGGCTGAGGACGATGGTCAGGCGCACCATATTGCGCGGGCTGATCCACGCCGCCGCCAGGCCGCTGGCAATCGAGGCGCCCATGTAGAACAGCTGCAACAGCGCGGCAATCAACGCGGCCTGGCTGTAACTGAGCTCAAAGGCCAGGCGGATCTGCGGCAACAGCGCCGAATACAGGAACACACTGAAACCGTGGGTGGTGGCGTTGCAGGCGGTAAACACCAATGCCAGCAAGCCAATACTTCGCCGGGATGAAACGGGTGCGTTGGACATGGCGATGACTCGATAAGTTAATCGCGAAAGAGAGGGGCGAAGTTATAGGAAATACATCGGCAGACTAGCGTTTATAGTCTGGCGACGACCAATGCTTAATTGTCTTAGTGTGCATGCGTTATACGCAGGCTATTTATTCGTGAGCGACGGTCTGTAGCGATAAACGACACTTTCAGCGATTGCGACGATTAATTGTTTGTCAGGCTGGAGTGCTACCGCTGACCCAATACAAAAAGGTATGTTGTGCAGGTTATTTCCCCTGTGCTCCCGAGTGTCGTCCATGAAACGCAAAATGCCCGGTCTCAACGCCCTCAAAGCTTTCGAAGTCGCCGGCAGTACCGGCAGTTTTACCCGGGCCGCCGAGCTGTTGAACGTCACGCAGAGTGCGGTCAGCCGCCAGGTGCGCCAGCTTGAAGAACAGTTGGGCGAGGCCCTGCTGGAGCGTCGTCACCATCACCTGGAATTGACCAGTGCCGGGCGGGTGTTGCTGCGGGCGTTGCACCAGTCGTTCGACAAGATCGAGTTGACGGTGCGCAGTATCCAGCAGAAGTCCCATGCCAATCGGTTGCACATCAATGCGCCGCCGACGTTTACCAATCGTTGGTTGATGCCGCGGTTGGGGCGCTTGCGCGAGCAGCATCCGGAGTTGGAGCTGAGCATTACCACCCGGTTGCAGGACAGCCTGGCGGAGACCAGTACGCTGGATTGTGCGATTCGGTTTGGCGATGGGGAATGGGATGGTTTGGACAGTTCGCTGTTGATTCAGGAGCGGCATATCGCGGTGTGTGCGCCGTCGTTGTATGCCCGGGAGTGGAGTGACGGGATTGATCTGAATCGCATGACGCTGCTGCATGTGCTGGCGCGGGAGGATCAGCGGTATCTGACGTGGAAGCATTGGCTGGATGCGGCGCGGATCAGTGGGGTTGATATCGAGGGGGGGTATGAGTTTGACCTGCTGGATTTGGCGATTCGGGCGGCGATCGATGGGTTGGGGATTACCATTGCGGATTGGCATATGGTCGCTTCGGAGTTGGCCAGTGGGCAGTTGACGCAGGTGCTGAATGTGCATGTGGAGGGGCATCAGTCGTATTGGCTGGTGACCCGACCGGAGCAGACGGATACGCCGCAGTTGCAGGTGTTTGCGCAGTGGTTGCAGGAGGAGATTTGGTTGGCTCAGCGGCAGTTGGAGCCTTCTTTGGCGGCTGTTTGATTCGGTGTACATATCCGTTATTTAGGTAACGGCGACCTATGGTTCCGCTCTTACAGCGGGTCACTTTTGGCAAACGCCCCAAAAGTAACCAAAAGGTCTTTGCCCCACCACTCGGTGCCTCGC
>NZ_JACAQY010000073.1:0-56178 GCF_013386835.1 Pseudomonas sp. IPO3774 | reverse complement strand
GCAGTCAGGGGTTTTGTTTTGGGCGGTCTGAAAACGGGGAGAGAGCTGTTGGCCGTAAAAAAGATCCAGCCTGGTTAAAAGCCTTGCTCCCTGATCAACTCAATCAGTGCCCTTAACCCGGCCGGCACATGGCGCCTACCTGGGTAATAGAGGCGCAAGCAGTCAAAAGACGGCGTCCATTCCTCCAGTACGCGCACTAACGTCCCGTTCGCTAAATCGGCAGCGGCATTCCATTCCGTAAGATAGGTCAAGCCTAGTCCCGCCCTGGCAGCCTCAAGCATCAGAGTCGGATTATCCAGGGTCAAAACCCCTTGCACCTCGACAGCAAGCGCTTCGCCATGTCGCTCAAACTCCCAGTGATAGATCGCCCCGCTGGGCATCCGGCTGCGAATACACTGGTGGGCCCGCAGATCCATGGGGCTGACGGGAACTGGGTTGAGAGCAAAATAGTCCGGGCTGCCCAATACCGAAAAACGCTGGGCCGGACTGATATCGACTGCGATCATGTCTTGAGGAACCGTATCCCCGAGCCGAATCCCCGCATCAAACCCCTGCGCGACGATATCCACCAGCCGCCCCTCAGTGACGATATCCAATTTCATCCGTGGATAACGTCGCAGGTACTCCAGCAGCAACGGCATCACCTGCTTTGCCGCCCCCGCCGAGGTATTCAGGCGCAAGGTACCGCTGGGTTCCGCGCTGCGATTTCCTGCCTGTTCCAAGGCCGTGCGAATGCTCAACAGTGCAGGGGTAATGGTTTCGACAAACTCCGCGCCCACTTCAGATAACGACACGCTGCGCGTGGTGCGATTGAACAGCCTCACCCCCATCCGCGCTTCAAGCCCCGCGATAGAGTGGCTCAACGCCGATGTCGACACATTCAACTCGGTCGCCGCTGCACGAAAACTGCGATGCCGAGCCACTGCCAGCACCGCTTCCAACTCATTCAGCCCGGATGTATTCATTGTCCTGAGTCACTCATCAACTCATGCCGATTTGTACGGCTTATCAGCTTAATCATAGTGACTTACCGTAGGACGCACTAGCTCAGCGTCCCGGAGGACCTATGCAATACATCAACCAGATTTACATCAACGGCGACTTTGTGACGCCCCATGGCGAAGAGCTTTTTGACCTGTTCAACCCTGCAACAGGTCAGCGTATCGGCCAGGTTCGATTGGCAAATGAACAAGACGCCCTGGATGCCATCGCTGCCGCCAAGCGAGCTTTTACCGCGTTCTCCCACAGCTCTAAAGATGTGCGCATCGACTATCTCAAACGCCTTCACGCCGCAGTTGAATCCATTGAGGACGCACTTACCGACGCGATTATCGAGGAGTACGGCGCCCCAATATCCCGTGCGCGGTGGATGGCCAAGCATGCAGCCAGCGTCCTGCAAGATGCCGCTTCAGTACTGGAGAGCTACAACTTCTCCCGACGCATTGGCATCGCCGAGGTGGTCATGCAGCCGCTGGGTGTGGCCGGCTTGATCACACCCTGGAACAGCAACGCCGGTTTTATCTGCGGCAAGCTCGCTGCGGCGTTGGCCGCCGGCTGTACCGCCGTGATCAAACCCAGTGAAATGAGCGCAATCCAGACCTCGCTAGTCACCCGCGCCCTGCATGACGCAGGCTTGCCTCCCGGTGTATTCAACATCGTCACTGGCCGTGGCGAAACCGTAGGCGCCGTGTTGAGCGCCCATCCCGACATCGCAAAAGTGTCCTTCACGGGTTCAACCGCTGTCGGCAAAACAATCCTGCGGACCGGCGCCGAGACCCTGAAGCGCGTGACCCTAGAGCTGGGCGGCAAATCACCGGTGCTGATTCTCGATGATGCGGACCTCAAGACGGCCGTGCCCATGGCCCTTCAGGCCGGTTTCATGAACAGCGGCCAGGCCTGTATCGCCGGCACTCGAATCCTGGTACCCGAAAGTCGTTTGGAAGAAATCGAAGCGCTGATGATCGACGAGGTGGGCAACGTGCAAGCCGGCGACCCTCGTGACCCAGCCACTGCGGTCGGCCCCATGGTCAGCCAAAAACAGTGGGAGCGCGTACAGCGCTACATTCAGATCGGGATCGAGGAGGGCGCTCACCTATTGGCAGGAGGTCGCGGTTTGCCTGAGGGCATCAAAGCCGGGTGGTTCGTAAAACCAACCGTATTCAGCCGGGTGACCAACCAAATGGCCATCGCCCGCGAGGAGATTTTCGGCCCAGTGCTCTCGATCATTACCTACGCAACCGAGGAAGAGGCCCTGACCATCGCCAACGACACACCCTACGGCCTCCAGGCATACATCCTGTCTTCAAATCCCGAACGCGCCCGCAGGCTGGCCAGCCGTATAGACGCTGGCCGAGTGCTGATCAATACCCTGGCCCATGAACCTCTAGCGCCGTTTGGTGGCTTCAAGCAATCGGGTATCGGCCGCGAGTACGGCACATTCGGCCTCGAAGCCTTCCTGGAGCCCAAGTCGATCCTGAGCTGATCGTCAGCATAAAAACGCATGAATAAGGTCAACGGCTCAAACCAAAGTGCATGAACAGGCTCCATTAGCACACCGTTCAGGGAAATCGATGCAAAGTGTTTCTGCATTTTTGGTATGGTGCAGCACATTTTCACAAGGACTGATTTTTCCTCCGCAGGAAGCGGCGTCGACCTTATTCAACGAGATGCTGTAGAAATGCCTGAACCAATACCGATCAAGGATCACGAAAAAGAAAACCGCCTGGTCAACAAGCGGCTGCTGGCCTGCGCGCTGCTGGTAATCGGCATTACCTGCGCCCTGGTAGGTCGGATGTACTTCCTGCAGGTGGTGCAGTACGACTACCACTCCACCATTTCCGAAAACAATCGCGTCCACGTCCTGCCGATCACACCGACCCGCGGCCTGATCTATGACCGCAACGGCGTAGTACTTGCCGACAACCGTCCCAGCTACAACCTGACCATCACCCGCGAGCGCACCACCGATCTCAAAGGAGAGCTGGACGCTATCGTCAGCCTCCTGCATCTGCCCGCCGAGGATCGCGGCGTATTTGATAAGGCGCTCAAGCAAGCCCGTCATCCCTTCGTGCCCGTCACCCTGTTCTACGAGCTGACCGAAGAGCAGATAGCCGTGCTGGCCGTCAACGAATTCCGCCTGCCGGGCGTGGATGTCGAGCCGCAATTCGTCCGCCATTACCCCCTGGGTGCGCACTTTGCCCACTCCATTGGCTACGTAGGCCGGATCAACGAAAAAGAATCCAAAGCCCTCGACTCAGTGGAGTACCGGGGCACGCAGTCCATTGGTAAAACCGGGATCGAGCGTTTCTACGAGTCCGAGTTGCATGGCCACGTCGGCTATGAAGAGGTTGAAACCAACGCCCAGGGCCGCGTCCTGCGGGTGCTCAAGCACACCGACCCGATCCCCGGCAAAAACATCGTGCTGAGCCTGGACGTCAAACTCCAGGAAGCTGCCGAAGAAGCCCTCGGCGACCGCCGTGGTTCGGTGGTTGCTCTCGACCCGGCAACTGGCGAAGTGCTGGCGATGGTCAGCAAGCCAAGTTTCGACCCGAACCTGTTTGTCACCGGCATCAGCTTCAAGGAATACGCCGCGCTGCACGACTCCCTCGACCGTCCGCTGTTCAACCGCGTGCTGCGCGGGCTCTACGCGCCGGGTTCGACGATCAAGCCGGAAGTCGCCATCGCTGGCCTCGACAGCGGCGTGGTTACCGCCCAGACCCGGGTGTTCGACCCGGGCTATTACCAACTCCCGGATTTCGACCACAAATACCGCAACTGGAACCACAGCGGTGATGGTTGGGTGGACATGGACGCAGCCATCATGCGCTCCAACGACACCTACTTCTACGACCTGGCCCACAAGCTGGGTATCGACCGCCTGCACGACTACCTGGCCGAGTTCGGCCTTGGCCAGAAAGTCTCCCTCGACATGTTCGAAGAGTCAGCCGGCCTGATGCCGTCCCAAGCCTGGAAGCGCGCTACCCGGCGCCAGCCTTGGTTCCCGGGTGAAACCGTGATCCTCGGCATCGGCCAGGGTTACATGCAGGTCACCCCGTTGCAGCTGGCCCAGGCCACTGCGCTGATCGCCAACAAGGGCGTGTGGAACCGACCGCACCTGGCCAAGACCATCAATGGCGTGCCGCCGGTGGATGAAAACCCGATGCCCAACGTGGTGCTCAAAGACCCACGCGACTGGGAGCAGGTCAACCACGGCATGCAATTGGTAATGCACGATCCACGCGGTATCGCCCGGGCGGCTGCAGCCGGTGCGCAGTACCGGATTGCTGGCAAGTCTGGTACTGCGCAGGTAGTGGCGATCAAGCAGGGCGAGCGTTACAACCGTCTCAAGACCCTGGAGCGCAACCGCGACAACGCCTTGTTCGTCGGCTTTGCCCCGGCGGAGCACCCGCGGATCGTGATTTCGGTGATGATCGAAAACGGCGAGGCCGGTGGCCGAGTGGCGGGGCCGGTGGTGCGCCAGATCATGGACGCCTGGCTGCTCGATCAGGAAGGCCACTTGAAGCCGCAATACGCGACCCCCAGCAAGGCACCGGGTGATCCCCACGTTTGACGCCACAAGGGCATGACACCGTCATGCCCTATCCCTTTTCAAAGGTTGCGCATTGGTCGATGTCGCCTACTGTCAATACAGGAGGTGTCTCATGCACGAATCAAATGAAATCAAACGTAAAGTCCTGCTCAACGCTCCACGCCAGCGAGTCTGGGAAGCACTGACCGACGCCGAGCAATTCGGCAGCTGGTTTGGCATCGCCCTCAAGGGCAAACAGTTCGCCCAGGGCCGGGCCATTGAAGCCCCGATCACCTATCCCGGTTACGAGCACGTGGTGTGGAAGGCAAGGATCGAGCGGCTTGAACCACAGACGCGGTTCTCTTTCAGCTGGCATCCCTACGCCGTAGACAAGGATGTGGATTACGACGCGGAAACCCCCACGCTGGTGGAGTTCACCCTTGAGGATCACGCCGAAGGCATCTTGTTGCGCGTGGTGGAGTCAGGTTTTGACGGGATCCCGGACGTTCGCCGCCAGAAGGCCTACAAGAAGAATTCCCGAGGCTGGGATGATCAGATGAACAACATCGAAGACTATCTGGCGAAATCCCATCAGCCGTGAGCTGATGGGGCGCCGCATTCATCAGCCCTCGTGGGCGGTGCTGATTTCCAGGGTATCGGTGTAGGTCACCAACACGCTTTGGCCGACCTTGAGGTCTTTGAGGCCGGCGCGAATTTCCGGTTTCTCCACGGTCAGCACTTTGCTCTGGCCCGCCGGGTTTTCCAGGGTTACCTGGTTTTTCGCCAGGTCAATGTGGGTGATCTTCAACTGCACCTGTACCTGGCGGAAGGCCGCACCGCCCGGGTTCGGGTTATCCGCGGTGGCGCGCAAGACGCCAGTCTTCTCGGTGGCGTCCGGTGCGCTCTTGTCGATGTCGGTGTCCAGCACGGCGGCGACCGAATGGGTCACCAGCACCTTGACCTGATCACCTGCCTTGAGATTGCCCAGGTCCTTGGCCTGGTCGCTGAGCTGCACATGCACCTTGCGGCCTTCGGCACCTTCGAGCACCACCTGATGGTTGGCGGCATCCACCTCCAGCACCTTGGTGGTCACCTCATCGGCTTCCAGCGACTTGGACAACGGGATATCGGCAGCATGTGCCGTCAGGGCACCAGCAGACAGCAGGGTTGCCAGGGCAATTGCCTGGCGAAGAGGGCGCAATACATTCATTGAGTGGACTTCCATGTGAGAGGAGCCTTGAGTCTAGTGGCGCGTTCGCGATTCGCAAATTCGCCACTGAGACGGAACGGCTACTTGATCACCACCGGATTCACCGGTGCGCCACTGCCCCCGACAATCTTCAGCGGGGCGGCGGTGTAGAGGAATTTCCACTGGCCGTCGTCCGCACAATCGGCGGCCAGTTCCTCCAGCAACACGATTTCGGTGAAGGCGATCCCCAGGTTGCGCATCAGCGCGCAATGCAGCGGAATCTGCACCCCGGACACCGGGTCGGTGATCACTTCGTTGGCGATGGTGTCGGTCACCAGATTAGGGATTTCCATCTCGTGGAACCACTCCACCAGCTCCCGGCTGTAGGTCAGCCCCGGCTCCATCAGGTCCTTGAAGAACTCGGTCTTGCCCAGCTCATAAAACGCCCCCATGGACCCGGTGCGGATGATCAGGATGTCACGTTTTTCAATGGTCACGCCCTGGGCTTTGGCGGCGTCGAGCAGGTCCAGGTGGTTGAAGGTTTCGCCCCGGCCCAGGCACTTCTTGCCGCGATGGCGGGCTATGTCGATCAGCACCGCACGGCCCACCACGCCGCGTTCGGCAATCGCCAGCACGCTGGCCTTGGCCATGCCGCCAACGGTGGTCTCGGCGTCGTAGCCGTTCCACAGTTGATTGTCGTACCAGGCGTGGCCGAGGGCGTCGTATTGGGTCGAGCCTTGCAGCTGCATGAAGATCACGTCGTCGGAATACGCCGCACCACCGGTCATGTGCGGTTGTTTGCCGAAGTGGTAATGGCTGTGGTCGAGGGTATTGAAGCGCATCGACGGGTTGCGCGCCGGCCACATCGGGTCGCCGTCGGGGTGGCCGATCTGCACTTGCAGGGTAAAGGTCTTGCCCTGGCGCACCGAGGCCACGCCCCGCAGTACTTCGGCTTCAGTCAGGTAATTGAGGGCGCCGACTTCGTCGTCCGGGCCCCATTTACCCCAGTTCTTTGGCAGGCCTTCAAGCAATTCGCGGGTGTTCGGCTCGTTCTTATTATGAAGATCACACATAGCAATTCCGGTCCCTGTGAAAGTGAGTTACACGCAGCGCCCGCCATCGACTTCAAGGCAAGTGCCGGTGATGAACGCCGCTTCGTCCGACGCCAGGTACAGGCAGGCGTTGGCCACATCTTGCGGGGTGGAAAAGCGCCCCAGGGGAATGGTCGCCATGAATTTCTGGCGGTTTTCCGGGGTGTCCGGTACGCCCATGAATTCGCTGAGCAACGCCGTGGCACCCACTACCGGGTTCACGCAGTTGACGCGGATATTGTCCGGCCCCAGCTCCGCCGCCATGGTCTTGCTCATGACCACCACTGCGCCCTTGCTGCCGTTATACCAGACCAGTCCCGGACGCGGGCGGATCGCCGCCGTCGAGGCAATATTGACGAACACGCCGCCGCCCTGGCCGCGAAAATGCGGCACAAAATGCTTGGCGCTCAAGAAGATGCTTTTGACGTTGACCGCAAACACCCGGTCGAATTCGGCTTCGTCGACTTCCAGCATCGGCCGGTTGCGGTGGGTGGTACCGGCGTTGTTGATGACGATATCGAGGCCGCCGAACTGCTCCAAAGTGCCACGCAGCAGGGCGCCCATGCTTTCATCGTTGGCCACGTTGACCTCGATGAAATGCGCATGGCCGCCGCTTTCGGCGATTTCATTGACCACCCGCTGACCGCCGACGGCGTTCATGTCGGCGACGATGACCTTGGCGCCCTGGCGCGCGAAAGTCTTGGCGATGCCCTCGCCAAACCCCGAACCGGCGCCGGTGACGATCGCGACTTTATTGGCTAAACGCATGGTGTGTTCTCCGTTCTTGTTGTTGTGAGGAATCAACCGTGTTTGATCGCAATGGTCTTCAAGGTGGTAAAGCCCAGCAGCGCCTCGAAGCCTTTTTCCCGTCCATACCCGCTGGCCTTCACGCCGCCGAATGGCAATTCAACGCCGCCACCGGCGCCATAGTTATTGATGAACACCTGGCCACAACGCAGGGTGCGCGCCAGGCGCATTTGCCGCGCGCCATCGCGGGTCCACACGCCGGCCACCAGGCCGAACTCGGTGCCGTTGGCCAGGCGAATCGCTTCGGCTTCATCGTCGAAGGGCATCACGGCCAGCACCGGGCCGAACACTTCCTGTTGCGCCAGGCGACTGTCAGGCGGCACATCGCGAAACAGCACCGCCTCCTGGAAATACCCGCCGCTGCCGGCCTCGGCCACCACCGTTCCGCGCGCGGCGACGGTGATCCCTTCCTGTTCGGCTTGACGAATAAACTCGCGCACCAGGCGCAGCTGCTTCTGATTGATCAGCGGGCCCATGTCCAGGTCCAGCGCCGAAGGCCCGGCGCGCAGTTCGCTGAAACGTTGGCTGAGGCGTGCGAGCAGGGTTTCGTAAATGCTGCGTTCCACCAGCAAACGGCTGCCGGCGGAGCAGGTTTGCCCGCAGTTCTGAATGATGGCGTTGACCAGCACCGGCAACGCTTCATCCAGGTCGGCATCGGCGAACACCAGTTGCGGCGACTTGCCGCCCAACTCCAGGGTGACCGGGCAGTGGCGTTCGGCAGCGGCTTTCGACACAGCAGTACCGGTGGCGGTGGAGCCGGTGAACGAAATGTGATCGATGCCCGGGTGTGCACACAACGCCGCGCCGGCTTCGTAGCCGTAACCGGTGACTACGTTGATCGCGCCGGCTGGAAAACCAACCTCGGCAGCGATTTCCGCCAGGCGCAGCAACGACAGGCTGGCATCTTCCGCCGGCTTGACCACGCACACATTGCCCGCCGCCAACGAGGCGCCGACGCTGCGCCCGAAAATCTGCATCGGGTAATTCCACGGGATGATATGCCCGGTCACCCCGTGGGGTTCGCGCACCGTCAACACCGTGTAGCCGGCCTGGTACGGCAGGGTTTCGCCGTGCAGTTTGTCGGCGGCACCCGCGTAGTATTCGAAATAGCGGGCAAGGGCGGTGGCATCGGCGCGGGCGACTTTCAGCGCCTTGCCGGTGTCCCGCGCCTCGATCTGCGCCAGCTCTTCATGATGTTCCAGCACTGCCACGCCAAGCTTGGCCAGCAAACGGCTGCGCTCCACGGCCGACAACCGGCCCCACGGGCCGTCGAAGGTTTCGCCGAGTGCCAGGCGCGCCGCGCTGATCGCCGCCTCGATATCGGCGGCCGTGCCACGGGCGATGCTCGAATAGGTTTCGCCGGTGCTGGGGTCGATCACCGGAATGTCTTCCAGCGAGGTCGACGCCAGCCATTGGTTGGCGATGTAATGTGCGTTGGTCATGTTCAGCTCCTGTTCCCTGCGACGCATTCGGCGATGGCGCGACCCACTTCGACAGTGCTGGCGCTGCCGCCCATTTCCCGGGTTCGCGGGCCTTCGGCAAGCACCGTTTCGATGGCGGACACGATGGCTGCCGCCGCTTCCTGATAAAACGGATCACCGTCGCCCAGGTGCTCGATCATCAGCGCGGCCGACCAGATCTGCCCGATGGGATTGGCGACACCGAGCCCGGCAATATCTGGCGCGGAACCGTGCACCGGCTCGAACAGCGACGGGTAGCGCCGCTCCGGATTGAGGTTGGCCGACGGCGCAATGCCGATGGTGCCGGTGCACGCCGGGCCGAGGTCGGAAAGGATGTCGCCGAACAGGTTGGAGGCCACTACCACATCGAACCAGTCGGGATGCTGCACGAAGTGCGCGCACAGAATGTCGATGTGGAACTTGGCGGTCTTCACGTCCGGGTAGCGCCGGGCAATTTCGTTGACCCGCTCGTCCCAGAACGGCATGGTGATCGAGATACCATTGGATTTGGTCGCCGCCACCAGGTTTTTCCGCGGGCGCTGTTGCGCCAGTTTGAAGGCGTAGTCCACCACGCGGTCCACGCCTTCGCGGGAGAAGATCGACTCCTGCACCGCGATTTCCCGCGCCGTGCCTTCCCACATGCGGCCGCCAACGCTGGAGTATTCGCCTTCGGTATTTTCCCGCACCACGATAAAGTCGATGTCCCCCGGTACGCGGCCGGCCAGCGGGCAGGGCACGCCGGGCATCAGGCGCACCGGGCGGATATTCACGTATTGATCGAACTGGCGGCGGATCTTCAGCAGCGACTCCCACACCGCAGTGTGGTCGGCAATGATGTCGGGCGCACCCACCGCGCCGAAGAAGATCGCGTCATGGCTGCCGATCTGTTCGGCCCAGTCGTCGGGCATCATCGTGCCGTGGGCCAGGTAGTGTTCGCTGCACCAGGCAAAGTGGTCGAAGTGAAAGTGAATACCGAAGCGCCGGCTGACAGCGTCCAGTACCCGCAGGCCTTCGGGCACCACTTCGCGGCCGATGCCGTCGCCGGGAATCACGGCGATGCGGTGGGTGGGGCGGGTGTGGGATTGGGACACGCCGTGTCTCCTGTCTTGTTTTTATAGGAAGGTCTGGCGGGGGCATTCTTGGCACAGCTGTGACAACAGGGGAATTGCTAATTGTGGAATCGGCCTTCGCAAAATTCGAAGGCCAAAGGTTTACGCAGGGTTGGCACTCAAGTAGTCGAACAGTGCCAGGCTCGTCAGCGACGGCTGTTCCTTGCGCATGCACAGGTACATCTGCCGGTCGGCCCAGCTGTCGTCGATTTCGATAAAGCGCAAGGCCATCTCCTTGCGGAAGATCTGCACCGCGCCCTGTGGCAACACGCCCACACCCTGGCCGGCGGCGATCAAGCGGCACACTGCTTCGAAACTGCGCACCTGCACCCGCAGCCGCAACGGCATGCCGATCGCCGCGGCGGCCTCGGTAATCAACGGGGTGATGGCGGCGTTGTCTTCCAGGCCGACGAAGTCGTAGCCGAGCAAATCCTCGAAGCGCGCATGGCGCATTTTCAGTGGGTGGTCATTGGGCACGAGCAGGCACAGGCGGTCCTGGCAGTAGGGCTCGAACCGCAGCTCTTCGCTGGGGCGGGTGGTGACGATACCGACATCCGCCACGCCCTCGCGCACGGCCTGGAGGATCTCCCGGCTGCGCTCCTCGCGAATATCCAGGCGGATGCCCGGGTGCAAGGTGTTCCACTGGGTCAGTTGGCGCGGCAGTTCCTGGCTCATCGCCGAACTGTTGGCGTACAGGCAAACCCGGCCGGTGGCGCCCTTGGCGTAATCGGCGAGATCGGCGTGCATGCCGTCCACGGCCCGCAGGATCGATTGTGCATGCTGGGCCAATACTTCCCCGGCTGCCGTCGGTGAAACGCCGGTGGAGGTGCGGGTCAGCAGGGCGACCTTGAAGTGCTGCTCCAGCAGCGACAGGCGTCGGCTGGCGGCAGAGAGGGAGAGATGGGATTGCTCGGCCGCCCGGGACAGGTTGCCCAGCTTGACCGCCTTGAGGAACAGCTCGATGGAAGTGAGGTCGGGGGACATGCCGGGGTCCTTGTGCGCAGTGGTTGGGAAACTACGCAGTTGGCGTTCGGCTGTCCAATGTCCGGCAAACAACCCGGGTGCAGGCAGATCTGCTTTCTGTAGGAGCTGGCTTGCCTGCGATAGCATCACCGAGGTGCATCTGACACACCGAGGTGCCCGCATCGCAGGCAAGCCAGCGCCCACATTGACAGGGGTTAGAAGTCGATACTGGCCGACAGCTTGGCCACGCGCGGGTCACCTTGGGTCAGGTAGCCGCCGAGTGCCGATTCCCAGTACTTGGTATTGGCGACGTTCTCCACAGTGGCGCCGAGGGTGACGTCACGCTGTTCCACCTTGAAGGTGTAGCGGGCGCCCACGTCGAAGCGGTTCCAGGCGGGCAGGCTGAGGTTGTTGGCCGCGTCGGCATATTGGCCGCCGGTGCGCAGCATCCGGGCGTTGACTGTCACGCCTTGCAGGCCTGGTACATCCCAGTCCACGCCGGCATTCAGTTGGAAGGTCGGTACGCCGATGGCGCGGTTGCCGTCGTTGGCGCCGTTCTGGGTGCCGTGGACTTCGGTGTGGATGATGGTTGCGCCGCCCAGCAGGCGCAGGCCGGCGATCGGTTCACCGAACACGTTGAGCTCAACGCCTTTGTTGACTTGCTCGCCCTGGCGAACATAGGTGGCGCTCAAGCCGTCGGCGCTGAGTTGTGAGTAACCGTCAGTTGGTTGCTCGATGCGATACACACCCAGGGTTGCGCCATAGGTACCCATGTCGAGCTTGACCCCGGCTTCGGTCTGTTTCGAGCGCGCCGGGGCATAGGCCTGGCCGGCATTGGTGATGGGCGCGGTGCCGGCGTTCTGAGGTGCGGTCGGGCCCTGGGCCAGGCCTTCGATATGGTTGGCATAGAACGACACGTGGTCCCACGGCTTGAACACCAAGCCGTACACCGGTGTGGTGATCGACTTGTCGTAATTGGCGTTACGTGGGCCCGACCCGTAGGCATACCCTTGGACCACCAGTTCCTGGCGGCGCAACCCGGCGGTCACCAGCAAGCGATCATCCATAAAGCCCAGGGTGTCCGAGACCGCTGCACTGCGGGCGAAGGTCTTGGCGGTGATGCCCGGATCGTTCAGGTCGCCGCCGACGAAACTGCCCTTGACCGGTTCGGCAACGTCCACCGGGTTATAGATATTGCTGGCGTGGCCGTTGAGGTCGAAGTCATAGGCGTTGCGCGTCTGGGCCCAGATCCCGGTCAACCCGAAGTTCAGTTTGTGGCTGACAGCGCCGGTCTGGAACTTGCCATTCAAGCCCGCCATCAGGCTGGTGTTGTCTTCCTGGTGGGCGATGCGCGAGCCGCTGACGGTGGCATTGCCCAGGGTGTCATTCAACGTGACCGAGGAGTAACGGCCAATCTCGTTGGTGTGCTTGGCGCCGCCTGCGATGTAGGCGGTCCAGTTGTCATTCAGGTCGTACTCGGCGCGCAACATGCCGAAAGTGTCTTCCAGGCTGCTGGTGCCCCAGCTCGGCGCGTAGTTGGTGTCGGCCGAAGGCGCGTTGGGGATATGGGTCAGGTTCTGGCCGAGCAACACGGTGTTGCGCCCGCCATTGATCTGCTGTTTCGAGTAGACAAAGTCTCCCGACAAACGCAGCGCATCACCGCGATAGTCCAGGCCAACCGCAAACAGCTTCGAACGCTGGCTCTCGTCATCGATCCCGGTGTCGCCTTCGCGCTGGGAAATATTCACCCGTGCGCCAAAACGATTGTCCTCGCCAAAACGTTGCCCGATATCCAGGTGCTCGCCGACCCGGCCATCGCTGCTGATGTCGGTGCTGAAACGCCGCAACGGCACATCATCGGCGCGCTTGGGTTGCAGGTTCACGCCGCCGCCAATCCCGGAACCGCCGGGCGTCACGCCATTGATAAAGGCGTTGGGGCCCTTGAACACTTCAACCCGCTCCAGGGCGTCGGTGGACATGATCTGGCGCGGCAGGATGCCGTACAGACCGTTGAACGAAATGTCATCGCCGTTCAGCGGCAGGCCACGGATCACAAAGGCCTGGGCCTGGTTCGCGTACCCCGACGCCTGGCGCACGGACGAATCGTTGAGCAGCACATCGCCGACGTTCTCGGCCTGCTGGTCACGGATCAATTTTTCGGTGTAGGAAGACATGCTGAAGGGCACGTCCATGATGTCCTGGTTGCCCAGTACCCCCAGTTGCCCGCCGCGGGCGACCTGGCCGCCGGCGTACACCGGGGGCAGGGCGTTGGGCGTGGCCGCGTCGGCGCTGATGGTGGTAGCACCCAGTTCCAGAGCCTTGCCGTCCTGACTGTTGTTCGCATCCTGCGGGGTTTCTGGAGTGGCGGCGTGAGCGGCGAGGCTCAGGGAGCAGCAAAGGGCGAGCAGGGTAGGGCGAAACGGCACAGCCAAACGGGTGGAAGTGGGCATGGTCGATCCTGACGGCGAACCGTCAATGTGAGGAAAAGGGCAACAACGTTGCGCGTCCTCGCTGCGCGGATACGACTCCGGTGCGAATGATAGTAATTGTCATTAATGTTCTGCAACAAGTTTGTGAGATTACTCTCTCCGTATACGTAGGCCATTTCGGTTAAATCGCCGCGCCGTGGCACAGGCCGAGTAGAATCACGCCCTGAAAGTGATTCTTGAGGTGTGGCAAGGTGGATTTACAGCAGGGGTTTGTCCTGACCCGGCATTGGCGCGACACCCCGGCGGGCACGGAGGTCAGCTTTTGGCTGGCTACCGATCAAGGCCCCAGGTTCGTGCGCTTGCCGGTGCAGACCTCCGTGATGTTCATCCCGCAAGCCCATCGCAAGCCCGCCGAGCTGCAGCTCAAGGGCGAGCGCGGTATCGAGTTGCGTGACCTGGCGCTCTGCGACTTCCACCATCGCCCGGTGCTGGGCCTCTACACCAAACAGCATCGCCAATTGATGGACCTGGAAAAGCGCCTGCGTCGAGCCGGCATCGACGTCTACGAAGGCGATGTGCGCCCGCCCGATCGCTACATGATGGAGCGCTTCATCACCGCGCCGGTGTTGTTCGGCGGCAAAGCGGGCGAGGGCGGCATGCTGGTGGAGGCGCAGATGAAACCCGCGCCGGATTACCGCCCGCCCCTCAAGCTGGTGTCGCTGGACATCGAGACCACCGCCCAGGGCGACCTGTATTCCATCGCCCTGGAAGGTTGCGGCGAGCGCCAGGTGTACATGCTCGGGCCGCCCAACAACACCGATGCGGTGGACTTCAAGCTCGACTACTGCGATACCCGCGCCGAACTCCTCGAACGCCTGAATGTGTGGCTCGCCACCCATGACCCCGACGCGATCATCGGCTGGAACCTGGTGCAGTTCGACCTGCGCGTGCTGCACGAACATGCGCAACGCCTGAACGTGCCGCTGCTGCTGGGCCGTGGCGGCGATGCCATGGGCTGGCGCGAGCACGGCAGCCGCAATCACTACTTCGCGGCAGCGGCCGGGCGGTTGATCATCGATGGCATCGAAGCCTTGCGCTCGGCCACCTGGAGTTTCGAATCCTTCAGCCTGGAAAACGTCGCCCAGACCTTGCTCGGCGAAGGTAAATCGATCTCCACGCCGTACCAGCGCATGGACGAAATCAACCGCATGTTCGCCGAGGACAAGCCCGCGCTGGCACGCTACAACCTCAAGGACTGCGAGCTGGTCACGCGGATTTTCGAGAAGACCGAGCTGCTGAAATTCCTCCTCGAACGAGCCAGCGTCACCGGCTTGCCGGCAGACCGCAACGGCGGTTCGGTGGCAGCGTTCACCCACCTGTACATGCCGCTGATGCACCGCCAGGGTTTCGTCGCGCCGAACCTGGGAGACAAACCACCCCAGGCCAGCCCCGGCGGGTTTGTCATGGATTCGCGCCCGGGCCTCTACGAGTCGGTGCTGGTGCTTGACTACAAAAGCCTTTACCCGTCGATCATCCGCAGCTTTCTGATCGACCCGGTGGGCCTGATCGAAGGCCTGCGTCACCCCGAAGACAGCGAGTCGGTGGAAGGCTTTCGCGGTGCGCGGTTTTCCCGCACCCGGCATTGCCTGCCGTCGATTGTCGCGCGGGTTTCCGAGGGCCGCGAAGTGGCCAAGCGCGAACACAACGCGCCGCTGTCACAGGCGCTGAAGATCATCATGAACGCCTTCTACGGCGTACTCGGCTCCAGTGGTTGCCGCTTCTTCGACACGCGACTGGCATCGTCCATCACCCTGCGCGGCCACCAGATCATGCGCCAGACCCGCGAGCTGGTCGAAGCCCGGGGTTATGAGGTGATCTACGGCGATACCGACTCGACTTTTGTCTGGCTCGGCAGCCCCCATTCCCAGGAAGACGCGACGCGCATCGGCCTGGACCTGGTGCAGCACGTCAACACCTGGTGGCGCGAGCGCCTGCAGAGTGAGTTCGGCCTGCAAAGCGCCCTGGAACTGCAATACGAAACCCACTTCAGCCGCTTCCTGATGCCGACCATTCGTGGTGCGGAAGAGGGCAGCAAAAAGCGCTACGCCGGGCTGGTCACCCGTGCCGACGGCAGCGAAGAAATGGTCTACAAGGGCCTGGAAACCGTACGCAGCGACTGGTCGCCCCTGGCCCGGCAATTCCAGCAGGAACTCTACCAGCGCATCTTCCACCGCCAGCCCCACCAGGATTATGTGCGCGACTACGTACGTCGCACCTTGAGCGGCGAGCTCGACGACCTGCTGATCTACCGCAAGCGCCTGCGCCGGCAACTGGGTGACTACGAGCGCAACGTACCGCCCCACGTGCGCGCCGCGCGGCTGGCCGACGAATACAACGACCGCCAGGGCCGCCCGCGCCAGTACCAGAACGGTGGCTGGATCAGCTACGTGATCAGCGTCAACGGCCCCGAGCCGCTGGAAGTGCGCCAGGCACCGATCGACTACGACCACTACGTCACCCGGCAACTGCAACCGGTGGCGGACGCGATCCTGCCGTTTGTAAACGATGACTTCGGCACCCTGGTGGGCGGCCAGATGGGCTTGTTCTGAAACGGCTTGCCTTGAGGTGGCGAGAGCCTGCAATCTTGGCCACTGACGACCACCATACAGCGCAGCCCTCCCATGACTGAAATCACCCTGACCGGCACCACGGTCGAACTCCGGCCCCTGCAACGCGAACACGCCACCGCCCTGGTACAGGCTGCTGCCGACGGGCAGTTGTGGAACCTCAAGGTCACCAACGTGCCGGGGCCCGACACCGTCGAAAAGTACGTGGACATTGCCCTGGCCGGGCGTGAGGCGGGCACCGTGATGCCGTTTGTCATCGTGCGCCGCGACACCGGTGAAGTGGTGGGCAGCACCCGGTTCTGGAAAGTCGACCGGGTCAACCGCAAGCTGGAGATCGGCCACACGTTTATCAGCCAGTCGGTGCAGAAATCCGGGGTCAACACCGAGGCCAAGCTGTTGCTGCTGACCCACGCGTTTGAAGTGATGGAGTGCGTGCGGGTGCAGTTCACCACCGATGAACTCAACGAAAAATCCCGGGCCGCGATCCTGCGCCTCGGCGCGGTACAGGAAGGGATCGTGCGCCACGAGCGCATCATGCCCGATGGCCGCAAGCGCAACTCGGTGCGCTTCAGCATCATTGATCCGGAATGGCCACAGGTGAAGGCGGGGTTGCAAGCCAGGCTGGCTCGCTAGGGCTTATGGCTCAGCTCTTCCACCAACTCATCCATCCGGTCGGCAATTTTCGGCGTGGTCGACAGCACAAAGCCTTTTTGCGTGCCCACATAGGTCTCGACGATGTACAGCGTGTCGCCCACATCCAGCCCCAGTTCCTGCAAGGCTTCGTCTGGCAGGCGGATGGCGCCGTCGCCGTCCCAGTCTTCGATCGTGACGCGTTTGCTGTGCATGATGGCTTCCCGTTGAACGAATGAACGGCCTAGCCTAACACCTCAATCCACTGCCAGGAGGCTTGGCACTGTGTACACCCTTTACGGAACCCAAGGCACCGGCTCGTGCATCATCGAAATTGCCCTGCAGCGTTGCGGTGTCGAGTGGTGCCAGGTCGACGCCTGCTCTTGGGAAGACCGCGTGGGCAACGAGGCGTTGGCGCGGATCAACCCGCTCAAGCAAATCCCCACCCTGCAACTGCCCAATGGCAGCGTGTTGACGGAAAGCGCGGCGATCCTGATTCACCTGGGCCTGCAGTTTCCCGCCTCAGGGCTGCTGCCCGAGGAGCCCGCCCAAGTCATTCGCGGCCTGGTGTACATCGCCGCCAACTGTTACTCGGCGATTGGCATCATCGACTATCCGGAACGCTGGACCGACAGCCCCGATGCGCAGCAGCATGAACAGTTGATCAGCGGCACCCGTCGCCGCCTGCATAGGGCCTGGGAGGTGTTTGCCGATCAATTTGCCGAGCTACTGTTCACCCCGGCGCAGGTTCCGAATGCACTGGCGATCATGGCTGCGGCGGTGTCGCGTTGGGCAGGCGGGCGGGACGCGCTGCAACAGTCGCGGCCTGAGTTTGCCCGGGTGCTGGCGCAGGTGGATGCCCACCCAAACGTAGCGCCGGTATTTGCCCGGCATTGGCCGTCGTGAGCATCCGCAATCAAAAGAAACAATGAGGCGTAAGGTGGCTAAACGCCTTGCGTCGCGGGCGTCCTGACCTACGCTTTCTGAAGTTGTCGTAGGAATCATCCTTGAATTTGACTGTCGCAGACATGAAACTCAAGAACCCTGCATGGAATTCAAAGGAGGTGTGCATGCTCATCCGGTCGCTGACCCTGGCTACCTTGATGGCTTTTACGGGGCCGCTGCTGGCCGCGGATGATCTCAATCCGCTCAAGCAGGACCTGGGCAAGTCACGCCCGTTGGTGGTGGTGGAGCTCGACTCCGGCAACCCGACGTTGGCCACCCTCAAGAAACAGCTGGACGAGCCTGCCAACAAGCAGTCCTTTGAAGAGCGCAACATGGTGCTGTACACCGTGTCCTTTGGCAGCATCGGCGCTGAAGGCGAGAAGTTCGCCAAGGACGCGAAGGACAACAAGAAGCTCGCACCGCCTGAAACCAACGCGCTGATCCGCGCACTCAAGCTGGGTGCCGGCAGTGGCACCAAAGTGATCCTGGTGGGCAAGGACGGCGAGAAAAAACTCGAGAAGACCGTGCCACCCGACACCCTCAGCCTGGCGGATTTCTTCAGCGCGATTGATCAGATGCCCCAGGCTGAAAAGGACCTTGCCGCGCCGGCCGAACCTGAGCCCGCTGCCCCTGCAGCAGGCAAGCCTGGAGCCAAGGCGGGCAAAAACACCAAGCATCCAGCGCCACAACCGGCACTGGATGATTGAGCGTTTTTCTGTAGGAGCTGGCTTGCCTGCGATAGCATCACCTCGGTAATTCAGGCACACCGCGGTGATGCCATCGCAGCCTCGCTAAAGCTCGACAGCTCCCACATCACGCCTCAAGCTCCAGGCTTTTCACCGGCCACCGCCGGTGCCTTGCGTATCGGGAAGGGGAAGTAGAAAAACCGCAGGAACGCTACCCGCTTGATCACTTCGCCGATCATCAACGGCACCACCACCGCCACCACCAGCCCGATGCTCGCCGACAGCAGCGGATGCAGCCCGAACCGTTCCATCAAGTCCACCGTCTTGTGTTGAATTTCCCCGTGGAAGATCAACAGAATCAACGTCGACTGCCCGATGTACGTCATCGCCCGCGTCAGCAGCCCCGAGACCATCATCACCCCGGCCAGGGCCCAGCATACATATACGCCGATCACCGCCAGCAAACTGGTCCACAGCCAGTGGTCGTAACGCCGCTGTGCCAGGTCCATGGTGTCCCAGCTGTAGATGAACACCACCGCAAACAACGCCATGGCGCCCAGTAGCGTCAGCAACGAACTCTGGTGGCGACGCAGCACGTCCCGCAGCAAGTAACCAAAGATAAAATAGGTACTGCTGATCAACGTCACATCAATGCTGAACGGCAGCCCCGGCATCGTCCAGGTCTGCCCGCCGACGGTCACCGGCACCTGCCAGAACCACGGCAGGGTCCAGATCCCGAGCATCAATTGCAGGGTGATCACCACGCAGCTCATGGCCAGCGACAAGCCCAGGCGCTGCATCAGCCGCAACATCACCCAGCCGAACAGAATCGCCACCCAGAAGTGCGGCAGGAACCACAGCGCCTGCCATGGAATGGTGTCCACCGAGGCATACAGCACGCCGCCGATGTCCGGCAGCAGTGCCTGGCCGCGCAGCAGGTCGCGGATCAGGATGTACACCAGCATGGTGAAGAAGAACGGCTTGAGCAGTGCATCGGCCTTGCGCACCGCCATCTCGACAAAGGGTTGTTCAGGCTTGAAGAACACCCCGGAGAGAAAGAAGAACAACGGCAGGATAAATACCGCCAGCAGCGGGTACAGCAAGTCCAGGGAACTGGCGACAAACCAGCTGTGCCCGAACACGATGATCAGGATGCCAATGCCCTTGGCAATATCCATTTGAATCCAGCGTTTTTTCACCTGACTGCTCCCACTCTATAAATCTGCCTTGCGCCACGGCCTGAGCCACAGGCCCATGCCCAGCAACACCACGGCCCCCGCCAGGGTGCTCAACCCCAGCTGAAGCCAAATACCTTGAACCCGAAACAACACCAACGCCGCCAAGCCCATCACCAGCCCACTCAGCAACCAGTGCCCCTTCCAGGGCAGGGCGCCGAGCAAGGCCTGGCGTTGCATCAGCAGCAACGCCGTGCACAGCACGCCGGCGAGGGCGGCCAGCGGGATACCCGCCAGGCCAAACACAAACGGCAGCACACCCAGCAGCAACACGTTCACCAGGCTGCCCAGCAACTCGCAACGCAGCGGCTGGCGGGTGTCGCCGGCGGCATAGGCATAACGCGCCAGCAGGGCGTTCCAGGCGCCGAACACCAGCGGCACGGCAAACCAGGCCAGCAGCAGCGGCAACGGCGAATCCACCGACTGCTTGGGCAGCAGCAACGCCACCAGGCTCGGCGCCGCCGCCACCAGGCCGACGCCTGCGGGCAGGGTCAGCAGGCTGGCGGTTTCCAGGCCGCGCTTGAGCAGGGCCAGGCGCTCGTCGCCCTGGCGCCGGCTCATCATGCCCAGCAGCACCTGGTTGAGGCTCATCAGGGCAATCAACGGCAAGTTCATCAGCTTGCGGGCCAGGTTGACCCAGGTCACCGCACCTTCACCCAGCAAGGACGCCACCAGCCGTTCAATCAGCGCCAAACCCTGGCTGGCACCGTTGCTTAAAAGCAGCGGGCCTATGCGTGCGCCCAGCTCGCGCAATTCCAATGTCGAAGCCCGCAGCCGCCACGGCCGCCAGCCCAGGCGCAGCATCGACGGCAACAGCGCCAGGGGCATCAGCAGGCTGCCGGTGAGGCAGGCCAACGCCAGCGAGTGCGGTTGCGTGGCGGTGCCGGCGAGGGCGAGGTAGGTCACCGGCGGCAGGTTGAACAACAACGAGCCGAGCCCCGCGACCACAAAGCGCTCGCTGGCCTGCAGCGGAATACTGAACAGCGCATGCAGCATCAGCCCCGGCACACTCCAGGCGAGAATCTGCAAGTTGCTGCTGGCGAGGCTGGTGGCCGTCGCCGCCAGCCCCGGGCCGAGCAGTTGCACCAGCCATGGCGCCAGCAACGTCAGCAGCAGGCTGGTCACCAGGGCGATCAGCAACAGCGCCGGGAACAACACCGCCAGCCAGTCCAGGCGCTCGCCGTCCTTGCGTTGCAGGTACAGCGGCAGGGCGGCGGCACTCAGCACACCGCCGGCCAGGGACATGCGTAACGCTTCGGGCAAGAACAGCGCGATCAGGAACGCATCGCTGCGCTCGCCCGCACCCCACGCCGCCACCAGCAACCACTCACGGGCAAACCCGAGGCACAACCCCAGCAAGGTTGCCAGGGTCAACCAGAACGCCGATCCGAGCATGCCTAGGGCCCGACGCTATTGAACACAGGCTTGCGATGCGCCACGGTCTTGACCTTTGGCAGACGCGCCGGAAACAGCCGCCGCGCCTCCAGCACGTTGATCCCCACCATCAGCCAGAACAGCGCAATCATCACCAGGGCGAAGCTGAAGTAGTGGTCGAAAAAGCCGCTGACCAGCGCCGACAGAATCCCCGCCGTGCTGCCCAGCCAGATCGCATTGTCCTTGGTCAGGCGGATCGGGCCGATTTCCGGACGGGACTCGCGCCACCAGCGCCAGGTCACTGCGATAAACAGCAGCATGCTGATCACCCCGGTCTTGTAGACGAAATTCAGCCACAGGTTGGAAATCCCCAGCAGGTGCGTACCCGGCACTGGAGGGTCAACCTTGAAGCCAATGCCCAGCGGGTAACTGGCCACGGCCTGGGGGAACATGCGGTATTCGTCAAAGCGCACTTCCGTACTCGCGTTCTGCGCCGAAAAGATCGTCGCCAGGCGTTCCTGCAGCGGTGGATACGACACTACCAGCGCCGCCGCCAACGCCACGCCGATCATCAGCAAACGCCCGGTGTACGGCACCCGCCGCGACGCCATCCAGATCAGCACCAGCGCCAGGCTGACCATCGCCCCCCGGCTACTGGCCAACAGCAGGGCCGCCGCACCCAGGCAGGCAACGCCCAGGCCGAGACCGCGTTTCCAGCCGGTGTTGGTGATGCCGTAGCAGAACGCCAATGGCAGCAGCAGCGCCATGATCCCGCCGGTGGCATTCGGGTGCATCCATGGCGAACCCATCCGCGAGGCCATGGCACCCAGGCCCAGGGACAGGGTGTCGAGGCTGCCGTAGTTCATCAGGGTCAGGATCGGCAACATGCCCGAGGCCGAGCGCGAGCGGATAAATACACCGATGGACATCACCAGCATCGCCAGTGTGCCCAGCAACAAGGCGATCACCAGGGCTTCGCGGTTCTTCTGTTCAACCAGCAGCTTGGCGGCGAGGAACAGCACCGACAGGTTCAGCAGCCAACGCAACCAGTTCGCCACGCCGCTGGCCTCGGCGGTAATGCTCACCTGGCCGACGATAAACGGCACCACTGTGAAGATCATCAGCCACATCAACATGCGGTCGGTAGGGCGCCGCGACAGCGGTGGGGCGGCCGGCAGGCGCGAGAGGAAACCGTGCCAGATCACCGCCGCCCAGGTCAGGGCGATCAGCGCCTCACTGACCGTACTGCGAATCCCCAGGTTGAGGGTGGAGTAGGGCATGAACGTCGCCACCAGGGCGAACAGCAGCAGCCCCCAGAACGGGAACCGCAGAATCGTCACGGCAGCGGCCAGGCCGATCACTGCCAGCACGGCCTTGACCGGGGAAAGAAACAGGATCAACCCACCAAACAGCAGGCCGAAGACGATGGCGACGAGGCTACCCAGTGAGATTCTCAATTCAATTCCTCGATCAGTTCGGCCAGGCGCCGACGGTAGGCCTGGTGGTTGAAGCGTTCGGCCCAGCTGCGTAACTGTTCAGGTGGTTGTTCGACGGGTTGGTCGGCCAGGTGCAGCATCAATTGCACCAGCGCCGCGCCGTCCGTGGGTGAAAACCGCGGTGCCAGCGGCGGGGTGATTTCGTCCAGCGAGGTACCGCTGGCCACCGCCACCGGAGTGCCGACGCTCAGGGCTTCGATTACCGGCAAGCCAAAGCCTTCCGCGTAGGAAGGCTGCCACAGGCGCAAGGCCTTGCGGTAGAGCCCGTGCAATTCAGCGTCGGATACGCCGCTCAAGGCGCGTATCCCCGGGTAGTTGCGTTGTGCTTCGGGCAAATGCTCCAGGCTGCCCACCAGCACCAGTTCCGGCACGCTCGGCGACTGGCTGCGCGCTTGCTGCCAGGCGTCCACCAGGAACGGCACGTTCTTGCGCAATTCCCGGGTACCCACCAGCAGCCAGTAGCGCTCGGGCAGTTGCCGGGCCGAGAGGTCCGCCGGCAGTCCGACAAAACCCACCACTTGGTTGGGCAACACGCGAATCTTGCCTGCCGCCTTGGGAAACAGCCGCGCGGTTTCGTCGGCACTGTACTGCGAAGGCGTCCACACCCGGTCTGCCGTGTGCACCGCATAGGTGATCGACAGCCGATCACTGGCCTTGTAGATCAGCGCCTTCAGGCGGTTGGCGTGATAGTTGTCCAGGGTGATCTGAAACAGGTCATGCAGCAGCACCACGGTGCGCAGGCCCGGGGGTTTGGGCGGCAGCGGCAGGCCCATATTGAAGGTGCTGATGTACACATCGATATGCTCATTGCGCAGCGCCTTGGGCAGGTAGCCCGCCTCGAAACGCAGGCGCTGGTGCGGCTGGTGCATGGCGGTCTTGGCGCAGCCCCAGTCCGGGCAATGCACGTTCAGGCGCAGCTCATCCCCCAGCGGCGCGACGCTGAAGCGTTCGAGCTCGATGCCGGGCAGGGTGCGCAGGGCATCTTCCAGGGCGTACACCTGGCGACTGATGCCTGATTGCGGCGAGGTGCCGACGGTGCGGTAATCGAGGCCTATGCGCATGCCGGCTCCTTTTGGCTCTGGGGCGACAGTTGCGCGTACACCTGCTCCAGCTGGCTGGCGGCGACGCTCCAGTCATGGGCACGGCGCACATAGGCGCGACCGGCTTCGCCCATGGGAGCAGCGACTTCAGGCTGTTGCAGCAGGCGCACCACGGCGTCGGCCAGGCTTTCAGCGGTCTGGCCGCCGAGGTAATCCAGGCCTTCCACCAGGTCCAGGCCGGACACGCCCTGGTCGGTACTCGCCAGCGGCAGGCCGGCGGCCAGGGCTTCAAGCACCTTGAGCTTGGAGCCGCCGCCATGGCGCAACGGCGCCAGAAACACCGAGCAACTCGATTGCAGGGCCAGCAGGTTGGGGACAAAGCCCTGCCATTCGATGCGTCCGTCCTTCCAGCGTTCGCGCCAGCTTTCCGGCATGCCGAAACCGCAGACGCTCATGCGTGCGTCGGGGCAGCGGGCCCACACTTTCGGCAGGATCTCATCCAGTGCCCACTCGATGGCATCGACGTTGGGCGCGTATTCGTAGTTGCCCAGAAACAGCACGCGGCGGGTCGTCGGGTCGGGTCGGGCAGCAGCGAAGTGCGCGCAATCCACCCCGTTGACCACCACCGGTACCGGCTTGCCGGCAATCTGCGCCAGGGTCTGGGCGTCGGCGTCGGTCACGGCGACCACTTGCGCGGCCTGGCGCATCACCCGGTGTTCCCAGCGGCCGTAGCGCCATTGATCGTAGCGTATGAACGGCAACGCCCAGCCGGGCAGGCGGTCGTAAGTCGCGGCGCCGAGGGACGATTCGACATTGTGCTCGGTCAGCACAAACGGCTGGGAGCGACGGGCCAATGCAGCTTCGTAAGGCTGGAAGGTGTAGGTATGTTCGATCTGCACCACGTCCCAATGCTCGGTCAGCAAGCGCTCGAAGGTGTCCTGCAGTTCACCCGACAGGCCATTCACACTGGCCAGCAACGGGTACGGCGCAAACAGCCCGGCCAGCAGGGTCTTCAGGCTGCGCAGCGGGCGGCGGGGGAGGATGATCACCTGTTCCAGAAAGGCTTCCAGCACCTGGCGATCCGTCAGCGATACCGCATGTTTGTCATGCAGCAGCAAGGTGATCCGGTGCCCGCGCGCAGCCAGGCTGCGCAGCAAATGAAACTGGCGCGTCTTGCCGCCGCTGGTAGCGGGCCAAGGCGAGTAGGGCAGGATCCAGAGGATGCGCATGGGTGGCTTCAATCCCATAACAGAATTTGCAGGTTCGGCTTGACCGGTACGTCCAGTCCATTGGTGCCACTCAAGGGTGTTTCGGTGCCGCGCAACGGGTCATACAAGGTGGCGGTGGTCATGCCCGGCAAGTGCGCGCTGCCGCCACGGGCCGACCAGAAAAACCACACCTTGCGCCCGTCGGCACGGGACCAGCCGATGCTGAACAGGCCATCGGGCAACTGATCGGCGGTGGGTGGGTCGCCGGGGGTCAATTTGGGCCCGCTCACCTGCAGGAAATTCTGCAGCGCGGTGTACGACGGCTTGGGGTTGGCGTCGATGTCGAGCAAGCCATAACTCTGGTCGCGCACGCTGGCGCGCTGGTCCAGGTCGCTCAGGGTGAACAGGAAGATCTTGTCGAAATCCAGCGCGCTCATCAGCGCGACGCGGCGCACGATGTAGTCGGCCTGGCCCTGGGTGGTGATGAAGTCCTGCACCTCTTTCGGGCCTTTGTAGGTCGACCAGCCCCACTCGGTGCTCCACAGGGTATTCACCCCGGCCGCCCGCAGTTTCTGGTTGAGGGCGCTGGTTTTTTCGACAAAGTCGAGGTTCGACGGCGTGTTGCCTTCGGGCAATTGGGTGTAGGGGTGATAGGACATGATGGTATTCAGGCTCGGCACGCCCAGTTGCAGCAGCCCGTCGAGCATGTTCTGGCCGTTGGGCATTTCGCTGAAGAATGCCATGCCGGCGGCCACCACCGGTTTGTTCGGGTTCACCACCCGCAACGCGGCGGCGGTGACTTGCAACAGGTTCGCATAGCCGGCCGGGTCGGCGGCGGGGCGCCAGAACCCCAGCAGGTTCGGTTCGTTCCACACCTGCCACGCGTCCACGCTGGGGTAACGCTGTTCCAGCAATGCCATGCGGTTGGCGAAGATATTCGGGTCCTTGGGCGGGAACTGGTCCTGGTACGGCGAGGAGGCGGGCGCGGTGGTGGCGAACTTCGCCGAGCCCACCAGGTAGAACACCGACTTGATCTGGTTCTGCTGCAGCTTGTTCACCAGTTCGTCGAGGGTCGCGACGTTGTACTGGTTCTCGGCGGTTTCCAGCTGGTCCCAGTGCAGGTCCAGGCGCACCCACTCCAGGCCCAGGGCCTTGAGGCGGTCGATCTGCTTCTGATAACGCTCGGGGCTGAACCACAGGAACTGCGCGTTCACCCCCAGGAAGTCCTTCCACACGACCTCTTTGCTGCCCTTGAGCACATGGCTCTCGGCATCGGCCGGGCGGCCCCAGAGAAAGGCGGTCAAACCCAGCGCAGCGACGACTGCGAGGGTAGCGAGGTAAGTCCGTTTACGCGCCATGGTTGCCTCCTGCAACGGTTTGCTCAAACAGGCTCGCGAACTTCTGCGCGGTCACTGGCCACAACCGTTCGCGGCCTATGGCGGCGGCGCGTGCGGCCCAGTCCGTGGCCATGTGCGGGTTGCGTGCGAGCCGCAGCAGTTGTTCGCTCAAGGCGGCTACATCGCCTTGTGGATAGATGGCGCCATTGCCGCTGGCGACTTCCTCGGCAAACGCCCTGGCATCGGAGGTGATCGCGCCGCGCCCGCAGGCGGCAGCCCAGGACAATGCGCCGCTGGTGCCGCGCTGGCGGCCCAGCAGGCCGAGCTTTTTCGATTCGCGATACGGCAGCACCATCACATGGTGCGCCTGGATCGTCTGCGGGATCTCGCTGGCCGGCAAATTCAGCCGCCAGTCGATGGAGCCTGCCAGGCCGAGTTCGGCAATCTGGCTGTTCAACTGCTCCAGGTAATTGCCGCCTGTGCCAAACGCCATTTCGGCGGCAGTGCCACCGGCCAGGGTCAGGCGCACACGGTCACGCAATTCGGGGGCTTTTTCGAAGGCGGCGGCCAGGGCCTGCAACAGATCTTCGATGCCTTTGCCACGGTAGATAAAACCGAAATACAACAGGTGCAGCGTATCCAGCGGCGGCAAGGCCACCGGCGGGATATCCAGGTTGGCGTGGTTGATCACCGCCACCTTGCCGGCGGGCAATTGCATGCGCGCCGTCAGGCAGTCGGCGCCCAGGCGGGTGAGGGTCACCAGCCGGGTCAGGCCCTGGGCGACGTGACGTTCTTCGCGCAGGGTCAAGGGATCGGCCAGCACCACTGCCGCCTGGGGCAATGGGCTGGGCAAGGATTCCAGCAGGTTCAGCGGAAAGGGCAATTGTTCGCGCCGCCAGACCATGCGTTCCGGGTCATGCACCGTGGCGGTCAACGGCAGGGCGGGGTAGGCCTTGCGCAATTCGCGCAGGGCCAGGAACTCCCCCAGCCGCCCGCCGCCCAGCTCGGCGTGGACCAGGTCAACACCCTGCCAGTCGAAACCGGCAATGGCTTGCTTGATCGCTGCCGTGCTGCCGACCACGCCCGTCAAGGGCGTAGCCACCTCGACGCCCAGTTGCTCCAGTGCCGTCTTGAAGTGGTTCGCGTAGTCGGCGATCCCGTTCTTTTCCGGCGGCAGGGGAGCGAGCAGGGCGATGCGCATCAGAACGAACCCCGGTATTTGGCGATGGTTTTCAGCACCTTGACCGGTACCTCGAACTTGCGGCGGTTGATGATAATGCCATCGACCTTGCCGAACGCCGTGGTGAGGATCGACAGTGCGTGTTCCACCACCGGTACCGTGCTTTTTTGCGCTTCCACTACCAGCGCAATCAGGTCGGCACGGCGCAGGTTGATGAACGCATCACGATTGTCCAGCAGCGCCGAAGCATCCAGCAGTACCACCTGGCCCGGAATCGCCGGCTCAACCCCGCCGATCCGCACCCGCACGCCGTTCTCTTCCAGCAACTGGCGCAACTGCTCGACGATAAAGCTCACGCCTTCACCGTGCCGTGCCGAGGTCAGCCCCAGGGTCAGGCCCTGTTCGGCAATACGCTCCAGCGGCAGCAACCCATACAGGCGATAGATGCTCGCGTTGAAGGCGTTGGTGCTTTGCGCGGTGCTGGTGTCCAGCTCCGGCAGCGTGGTCCACAGTGGCAGGCCGAATTTGCCTTCCACCAGGCCGCCGTCGTGGATCCGTTGATCCAGCAGGTAGCACAGGTAGATCACCAGCAGGCCGACCACGATGGAGAACGGGATCGCCAGCAGCAGCATCAGCAGGGTTTTCGGGAAGACGCGCCCAGGGTTCAGGGTAGCTTCTTCGATCACCGCGATGTTACTGATCTGGCTCTTGTCCAGTTCACGGTCGATCCGCGATTTTTCCAGGCTGTCGACATACAGCGCGTAGTTTTTCTCGGTGCCGTTCAACTCACGGGCCAGGCGCGCCAGTTCCGGCTCGATGGCCAGGGCGTCCTTGCGCTGGGCTTCCAGTTCAGTCAGTTGCTTCTGCTGTTGCACCAACTGTGTACGCAGCGACTGGTTGCGGCTGGTCTCATCCAGCAGTACCCGTTGCAGGTGGATTTCCAGGGTGTTCGGCGCGCGGTTCTCGGAGCTTTGCACCGTGTCGCTTTCACCGGCGACCTGGGCCTGCATGGCACGGATCGAAGCGTCCAGGGCTTTGACCGGCGGCGCGTTATCCGTATAGGTACGCATCATGTCGGCTTTTTCCAGGAGCTTCTGGTTCAGCAGGCGACGCAAGTCTTGTTGCTGCGGGTTCAACGCGATCTGGCGAACCGTGGTTACCTCTTTGGGCTGCCCCTTGAGTTGGTCACGGGTGCTCTGCAACGCCACGTCGGAGGAAGCGATCAGCCGAGTGGAGTTGAACACCTCGCCACGCAGCACGTTGATCCGCTCGGACAAGTCTTCCAGGCGATCGGTGATGCTCGAGGCGCCGATGTCGTTCAAGTGCGCGAGGATCTGCTCCTTGTAGCTCTTGATCTGCGCAGCGCTGGAAGACACCTGGCCTTCATAGAACGCATACAGGCTCTTGCGGCCCAACGCCTGGGTGCGCTCGTCGATGTAGGTCTCGACCCAATCCTTGACCACCGCCTGGGCGATTTGCGGGTCATCCCAGCGGAAGCTGATGTCCATCACCGTAGAGCCGATGGCGTGGGTCACTTCGAAGTTTTTCTCCAGGCTTTTCGCCAGGCGTTCCACCGGGGTGGTTTCTTCGACGATGCCAACGGTTTCCAGTACCACTCGCACACCGTCAAATACGGCACTGATGCCTTTCTTGACGTACCACTTGGTGCGCTTCCACACGCCTTCCGGCGGCTGCATCTTGTCCATCACGTCGAGGTAATGCTCGGCCACTGCACGCACGATAGGGCGGCCGGTCAGCAGGCGCTCTTCGTCGACAATCGGGTCGCGCTGGGTGCTCGGCATGACGATTGGCTGACGGTTGTCGACCTCGATCGGCATCGTCGAGTCACGGCCTGGTTTTACCAGCAATCGCGCGGTGGATTCATACTTGGCCGGCAGCAGGAACGCCCCCAGCAAAATGATCACCAGCGCGGCAATCGCCGCCAGTTTGAACTCGTGCTTGAAGATGAAGAACAGACGCAGAAGATCACGAAAAGAACGGATCTCGATCATGGGATGTCGCTCCTTTAGTGGTTCGTGGTGTAGCTGTAGCCCACACCAATGGATTTGGTGAAGGGAATCAGCTGGTTCAGGTAAGTGTCCACGCCTTGGATCCGTTCGCCGACGTTGGACTTGGGTACAAACACCACGTCACCGCGTTGCAGCGCCACGGGCTTGCGGCCCATTGCGCCGTTCTTCAGGTACTGGCTGAAATCGAGGAAGTAGGCGTGGTAGACGCCTTGGCCATCTTCACGCAGCAGAGCGACCATGCTCGCGTTGCCCACCGAGCTCACGCCGCCGGCACCGAGAATCGCCTGCTCCATGGTCGGGGCCGTGGCGATGGAGATAGCCGACGGGTTTAATACCGCGCCGCCGACGATCACCGTGTTGCCCGGCGCCTGGTTGATGTTCACCGTCACCCGAGGCTCGCGATACACCGGTGCGAGTTTCTGGCTCAGCTCGGCGGCGACTTCCGCCGGCGTGCGCCGCGCCACCTGGATCGGCCCCAGGAAGGGATAGTTGATCTTGCCGTCGTTCTGCACGGTGTACAGCGTCAGCTCGTAAATCGTGCTGACGTTGAACGCCGACAGGGTTGGCATTTCCCCGGCATCGCGGACAATCCGCAACTGGTCGCCGATGCGGATCCGCTCCACCGCCGGTGGCAGTTGGGCCATGCGATCGAGGGCCTGCTTGCCCTCGTCCACCGTCTTGCCATCGGGCGCGACGATCCGCGCGGGCGTATTGCAGGCGGCCAATGCCATCATGGCCAGGACGAGCAAGGTTCGTTTCATCAAAGGGGTCTTCCTGTAGGTCATGATGCTCACCTCCAATAACCGGGGAACATGCTGATGCGCCGCTTGAGGGCGAGGGGGAGCTGGCGCTCCAGATGGCCCAGCCGGTAGCCGAGCAATTTGAACGCGCTGCGCACCAGTACTTCGGGTACGCGGTGCAATGCACCGGCTTCGCGTAACGCTCGAAGCTCGGCCAGTACATAGCGTTTACCTTCACCGCCGGCATCGCCAAAAGCCTGGCGGATCCACGGCTCGCGGCCGTAGAAAACGCCAATGTCGAAGTAGCGGTGAAACTCATCCATGAGACGGTAATCGTGGGAGTGATAGACCAGGGCGGTGGCGGCGTAGCGCACCTTGTAGCCTTCCAGCAGCATGCGGGCGGCGACGTAGGCGTCCTCGCTGCCGATCACATCCGCGGGGAAGCCACCGACGGCTTGCAGGGCGCTGCGCCGGTACACCGAAAACGAATCCGAGCTGAAGCAGGTCTTGATCCCCAGCTCCGGCGCATCCGCCAGGCTTTTGCTGCGGCTTTGCGGCGGGTAATTGAAGTGGCGTGACTGGGCGCCCAGCACGCCGGCATCCGGGTGCGGCAACTGGCGGCCGTAAGCGACGCCGTTGAGCGGGTCCAGTTCCAGTTCGCCCACCAGGTTGGCGAACGTCTCGGGTTCGGCGGGGATCGCGTCCTGGGTCATCACGATCAGCGCGTCGCCGTCGACTTGCTCGCTGGCCCAGCGGCGGGTGCCGCCATGGTTGAAGTCCTTGGCATCGATCACTTCGACCCGTACGCCGAACTCGCGAAAACGCGCCACGGTGTCATCGCTGGAAGCGCTGTCGACCACCAGGGTTTCGTCCGGTTGCAGGGTTTGCATGCGCAGCGCCGGCAGCAGCCGGTCGAGGTGGCTGGAAGCGTTGCGGGTCGGGATGATCAGGGCGGTACGCATCACTTCTTCACTTCGGCCGGAGCCCGGCCGTAGATGTCGTCAAAACGCACAATGTCGTCTTCGCCCAGGTACTCGCCGCTCTGCACCTCGATCATCACCAGGTCGATGATGCCGGGGTTGGTCAGGCGGTGCTTGTGCCCGGCCGGAATGTAGGTGGACTCGTTGGCGTTGATCAGGAATTCACGGTCGCCGTTGGTAATCATCGCCGCGCCGCTGACTACCACCCAGTGCTCGCTGCGGTGATGGTGCATTTGCAGGGACAGCGAGGCCTGGGGCTTGACCACGATGCGCTTGATCTTGAAGCGGCTGCTTTCTTCCAGCACGGTGTAGGTGCCCCACGGCCGGGTGACGGTGCGGTGCAGGCTGAATGCCGGATGGTCCTGGCGCTTGAGCTCGGCGACGATGTAGCGCACGTCCTGGCTGCGCTTGGCGTCGGCAATCAGGATCGCATCCGGGGTGTCGACGACGATCAGGTCGCGCACGCCCACTGCGCCCAACACGCGCTTGGGCGAGTCGATGTAGCAGTTGTGCACGTCATGCAGGATCGCCTGGCCATTGACCTGGTTGCCGTTGGCGTCGCTGGGGGTGAGTTGGCGCACCGCGTCCCAGGAACCGATATCACTCCAGCCGATGTCGCAGGGCACCACCGCCACTTGCGCGGATTTTTCCATCAGCGCCACGTCGATCGAGATGTCGGGCGCCGCGCCGAAACCTTCAGCGTTCAGCTCGCGCTGACGGCAACTGTTGTTGTTCAGGCTGTGGCCGTGCTCGAGGGCGGCCTTGGCGGCGTCCAGCACGGCGGGGGCGTGCAGCGCCAGTTCCTCCAGCAATGTACCGGCCTTGAAGCAGAACATCCCGGCATTCCACAGGTGCTTGCCGCCGTCCAGGTAGCCCTGGGCGGTGGCCAGGTCGGGCTTCTCGACGAAGCGCTTGACCCGGAACCCCTGGCCCAGCGCCTCGCCTTGTTCGATATAGCCGAAGCCGGTTTCCGGGTGGTCGGGCTGGATGCCGAAGGTCACAAGGTAGCCGGCTTCCGCCAGTTCGCGGGCCTGGGTGACGGCATCGGCGAAGGCGCTTTCATCAAGAATCAGATGGTCGGCGGGCAGGATCAGCAACTGCGCCTCGCTGCCGAAGTTTTCCTGTACATGCAGGGCGGCCACGGCGATGGCGGCGGCGGTGTTGCGCCCGAACGGCTCCAGCAACAGGTCAAGGGCCAGATGGGCCTTGTTGACCACGCGGTAGTCATCGAGGGTGCGAAACAGCAGGTCGCGGTTGGTCACCGTCAGCACGCTTTCTACGCCCGGCAGGTGACTGGCCCGCAGGAACGTCTTCTGCAGCAGGCTCTGGTCATCACGCATGCGCATGAAAGGCTTGGGCATGTTCTGCCGCGACACCGGCCACAGCCGGGTGCCCGAACCACCGGAAATGATGCAGGGAATCAAGCCGTTGAGGGTGTTCATCAATAGACTTCCTTGGTCGAAAGGACGGCCGGGACCGTCATGAAAACGATGTACAAGTCGAACCACACCGACCACTTCGAGATGTACTCCAGGTCGTACTCAACGCGTTTCTGGATTTTGAACAGGGTGTCGGTTTCACCACGATAGCCGTTGATTTGCGCCCAGCCAGTGATGCCCGGTTTTACCCGGTGGCGCGAGCTGTACTCGCTCACGGCAACTTCGTAGGGCACGCCGGCGGCCTTGGTCGCGGTGGCATGCGGGCGCGGGCCGACCATCGACATGTTGCCCAGCAGCACGTTGAACAGCTGCGGCAGCTCATCGATGCTGGTCTTGCGAATGATCCGGCCCACGCGGGTGATGCGCGGGTCGCCGCGGGTGGTCTGGCGGTCGGCGTTGAAGTCGCTCATCTCGGCGTACATCGAGCGGAACTTGAACACCCGGATCACGTTGTCGTTGTAGCCAAACCGGTTCTGGCGAAACAGCACCGGGCCCTTGGAGTCGAGCTTGATGGCAATCGCCGTGATCAGCATGATCGGCGACAGTGCCACCAGGCCCAGGGTTGCCAGGATCAGGTCTTCACAGCGCTTGATAAACGGCGACCAGCCCCGCAGCGGCACGTGGGAGGTGTTGAACATCAGGATGCCGCCGACATCGGTGATGCGGCTGTGGCCATAGCGCAGGGCCGCCATGTCGGGCACCAGCATGACGTTGACCGACATCTGCCGCAGGCGCTTCACCAGCCCGTTGATCCGCTGTTCGGCGGCCCAGGGCAGGGTAATCATCACCTGGTTGACCTGCTCGGAGCGGATCAGCTTTTCCAGGTCGCGCGTGTTGCCCAGCAGCGGCAGGTTGCTCAGTTCCTTGGGGATGCGCTCGGTGCGGTCGTCGATAAAACCGATCAGTCCGGAACGGATATCGCCGTTGCGCTGCAAGTGGTCGGCCACGTGCACGGCGGTGTCGGTGAAGCCGAGGATCACCGTGCGTTGCAGGTATTTGCCGCTGGCCATCAGGTTGCGGAACAGGCGCAGCATCACGATCCGCTCCAGCCCGAACAACGCAAGGCTGGTGATAAACCAGAACGCCAGGTTGCGCGGGCTCAACTGCGGGAACATCAGCAGAATCTGGTACATGAACAGCAGGATGCAAAAGGCCGCGGACCAGGCCACCAGCATGGTGCGAAACCGCAGGCGATTGCTGAACAGCTCCTCGGAGTAAACCCCCATGGCCTGGAACAGAATGATCGTCAGGATCGCGAAAAACAGCAGCAAGCCGAGAAAGTGCGCGCGCAGTTCGGGGGCCATCGGGTCAGGATAAAACAGCAGGATCAGTGCTGGAAAAACGGCGGTGAGGCCGTGCATCAATTTTACGAAAACAACAAAGAACTCAATGAAACCGGCCCGGGTCAAAAACAGGCTGTCGACTGACGACTTCTCGCGCATAAAAACATCCCTCATTGCACACCAGGGCTTCCTTGTTCGGCTGCTCATCCATAAAGGCAGGGCTTGCTTTATAAGTGGCGCCAGACGAACGGTTACTTCGCTGGGTAATACGCAATTACCTATCTATCTGCAGGGAATTTGCGGGGTAATGGCTAAATGATGGTTCCCTTTTCGTTGCTCGTCAAGGTTTTGACTTTTTTATAAGACCTTCGGTCTAGACACGTCAGGTGCTCTTCCGCGTGACAGTTTGTTGACTGTCTTGGTCGGATTTCCGGGTTTTCCCGGAACAAAATGCTGGCGTTTTGGAGTGTAGGAACAAATTTGGGAAATTTCCTGCGGCTGAGGAAAACCTTTTTTTGACGGAGGTCGGATGCGGGGCTTTTCGGGGACAAGCGACGAGTGGTGAGGACGTGAGTCCGTCACCACATTGAGGCGGTACTAACCTTAAAAATTGCCTTTCAAACTGACGGTAAAGTTGCGCGGTTCGCCGTAGAAATTACCCCAGTCGGCCGTACCCACCGTCTGATAGTAATTTTTGTCGAAGAGATTGTTACCGTTCAGCGCCACCGTCCATGTGTCATCAACCCGGTACGCCAACCGCGCATTCCATACCGCATAACCGGCTTGTTCCAGTTTGATGCCTTGAATTCGGTAGTTGCTGCTCTGGGCGTTGACGCCGGTGCCGACGCTCCATTTCGACAGTGTGCCGTCCAACTGATAATCGCCCCACAAGCGCAGCATGTGTCGCGGCACGTAGCTGTTTGCAACCGCGCCAATGGCGGCGCTGTTGATGTTGTTGAGGTTCTTGGTCTGGGTGTAGGTATAGCCGCCCGCCACTTGCAAGCGTTCCAGCAACTCGCCACTCAACTCGGCTTCGACACCCTGTGCGCGAACCTTGCCATTGTCGGTGTAGCAATAGCCGTCTGCCGAGGTACCGCACTGGGTGGTGTAGTCGGTTTCGGCGGCGTTTTTCTCGATAGCGCGGAACAATGCCAGCGAGCTGTTGAGGCGCCCCTCAAACCATTCTCCCTTGATGCCCAGTTCGTAGTTTTCGCCGATTTTGGGCTTGAGGGCGGCGCCGGTCACCGTGGCGTTGGAGCTTTGTGGCTGGAAGATATCGGCGTAGCTGGCGTACACCGAAAGGTTGTCGTCGAGGTCATAGATCACCGCGGCGAACGGCGTGACTTCACCGGTTTCCTTGGTGCGTGCATCCTGCAGGGCCCATTCGCCCCAGGCGAGGTTATTCGACTGGCGGCGGTTTTCGAACCAACTGACGCGACTGCCGAGCACCACCATCAATGGCTCGGCCAGCCTCAGGCGCAAAGTGGCGTAGGTACCGTACTGGGTGGCGGTTTCCTTGACGGTGCCGCCCCGGTACATGTTGGGCCAGAAGGTATCGTTGGCGGGCTGCGGGAAGTGGTGGTTGGGCAGGAAGATACTTTGCCGGTCGGGCAGGCTCCGGATCGCGTAGACATCGTCCTGGGTGCCACGGCTGCCATTGGCGCCGATGATGAGTTCATGCTGCAAACCGAACGCTTCGAACTTACCGTCCAGGTAGGCATCCAGTCCGAAATCCCGGTGGTCGTAGTCAAACAGCGCGGCGTACATCTCGGCGGTTGGCGCCGGATCACCGTACTTCACGGTGCCTTGGCTGGCGGCGTATTTGATGTCTTGCAGGTTGCGGCTGTTCACCGCCGTGACCTTGAGTTGCCAGTCGTCGTTGAAGTGGTGGGTGAGGTCGGCAAACAGCGTAGTGCGTTGGCTCTGCCAGTCGTTCCAGGCCTGGCCCAGGCAGGTGGATCGGCTCAGGCCGATGCTCTTGCCGTCGCTGTAGCGCGGCACACCGCCCCAGCAGGGCGTTGCATCGACATCTTCGTAGCTGGCACCGATGCCCAGGGTGGTGTCGGGCGAGAGGTCAACATCCAGTGCGAGGTAAACAGCTTGGTCCTGGCGCTTGGAGACGTCCATGTACGAGCCACGATTCTGTTGGCTGACCACGGCGCGCCCGCGTACGGTGCCGCTGTCATTGAGCGGGCCGCCGGTATCGACGTCGGCGCGGTAGTTGTCCCAGGTGCCGGCAGACAGCGACAGGCTGGTGGTGGGTTTGTCTTGTGGCCGCTTGCGCACGAAGTTCACCGCACCACTGGCGGTGCCGGCGCCCTTGAGCATGCCGGCCGCGCCCTTGAGCACTTCCACCCGGTCATAGATCGCCATGTTGGCGGTGAAGCTGTCGGCCTGTACGTAGTCTTTGCCGATGTCCAACGGCACACCGTCGAACTGGTATTGGCCGAGCATCTTGAAACCACGGGAATAGAAATACTTGCCACCCATAGGTGAGTCGTAGGTGGTGATACCCGGGGTGTGTTCCAGTAATTGATCGATGGTGGTGATGTTCTGGTCGTCGATCAGCTTGCGGGTCATGACGCTGACCGATTGCGGTGTTTCCCGCAGGCTGTGGGCGCCCTTGCCGATGGTCACCGCGCCGGTGGTGTAGGAACCGCTGCCGTCAGTGGTGACGCCGAGGTGTTCGCCGGTCACGGTGGTGGCGCTCAGGTTCAGCGCGCCGGTGTCCGCGACTTGCGGCAACAGCAGCCAGGTGTTGTTGCTCTGGCGTTGGGCTTGCAAACCCTGGCCCTGGATCAATTGGCTCAAGGCCTGTTGGCTGTCCAGTGCGCCGTTGAGGCCGGGGCTGGTCTTGCCGGCGACGCTGGTGGCGTCATAGGACAGGCTGATACTCGCCTGGCGCGCAAACTGGTCGAGCACGGTGGCCAATGGGCCGGGTGCAATGTTCCAGTCACGGGCCTGGGTGTCGCTGACAGGCGTTTGCGCCATGACCGCCAGGGGCAGGGCGCTGCCGTTCAGGCAGGCACCGAGCAGGGCGGCGTGCACCGCATGCTTGAGGGGAGAACGCTTGGAGGGGAACGCTTGCATGACCGCGGAATGCTCCTGAAGGAAGTGGACAGAATCGGCCTGTTGATCGGCCTTTCCTTACAGGTCGAGCGAAGATGAGAATTCACCTCATTTATTTTCGGAAGGTCATGCACGAGCTGCGACGGTCACCCAATAACGGCTGCGATAGGTGATGTTCACCGACAGTGCCTGTGCCACCAGGGTCAGGACCTGATCGGTATCGTCCAACTGGTAAGTCCCGGACACACGCAGGCCGGCGACCGCTTCGCTGCAGCGCACCAGCCCAGTGCGGTAACGGCTCAGCTCCGCGAGGAAATCGTCCAGACGCATGTTGTGAGCGCTGATCACACCGTCGCTCCAGGCCCAGGGATCCAGGCCCGTGGTGGCGGGTGGACGCAAGCCGTTTCGATCAAACAGCACCTGCTCGCCGGGCTGTATCACCCCACGTGCGCTGGCCTGATGGCTGTCGGCGAATACCGCGACGCTGCCTTTTTGCACGGCGAGCAAGGTGCCGTGGGGCTCCTCGCGCACCATGAACCGGGTGCCCAAGGCGCGCAGATAACCGTCGCGGGTTTGCACCCAGAAGGGCCGTGGCGCGCTACCGTCGGCGCCCATGTCGATCAGGATTTCACCCTGGCGCAACTGCACCAGACGCCTTTCGGTGTTGAAGACTGTGTCGATGGCGCTGGCACTGTTGAGCTGGATACGGCTGCCATCGTCGAGGGCGACCCAACGCCGCTCTCCGGTGGCGGTGCGGTAGTCGGCCAGCAGGCCGGGCAATGGCGTGTAGTCGCGGCCGAACCATGTCAGCCCTGCGGCACCGGCGAACAGCCCGAGCAACTTCAACCCTTCACGGCGGCTGATGCGTTGGCGGGCACCTTGCAAGGCATGGCGGCCGACCTGTGCAGGCAACTGCGCAAACTCGTCACTCATCGACGAGACCCGTTGCCAGGCCTGCTGGTGATCGCCACTGGTTTCAAGCCAGCGTTCGAAGGCAGCGGTGGTGGCGTCATCGGCAATATTGAACCGCAGCTTGATCATCCACTGGATCGCCTGGTCCACCAATGGCGGATTAGCCTTCGGCATAACGCAACCGATAACAGGCATGCAGTGCCTTGGCCAGGTCGCGCTCCACGGTGGCCTTGGACACCCCCAGGCGCAGGGCGATCTGTTGGCAGGTCAAGCCGTCCAGTTGCGCCAGCAAAAACGCTTCGCGCACCCGTGGCTTGAGTTGGTCCAGCAGGCGGTCGATGCGCTCCAGGCTGTCGAGGATCAGCAGGCGGGTTTCTTCCGACGGCACCTCGACTTGCGGGAAATGCGCGAGACTCTCCAGATAGGCACGCTCCAGTTCGCGGCGGCGATACTGGTCGATCATCAGGCTGCGGGCGATGCTGCTCAGGTAGGCCCGGGGTTGCAGCAAGGCTTGCTGCTTGCGCGCATTGAGCAGGCGCACGAAGGTTTCCTGCGCCAGGTCGGCGGCGTGCTCACGGCAGCCCGTACGCCGGCTCAACCAGCCGCGCAGCCAGGAATGATGGGCATGGTAGAGCTGGCCGATGGCGGCATGATCCAGTGGGTGGTCGCTCGACATGGGCATCCTGGCGCGGGCGTCTTAATTGATAACGGTTCGCATTCTATGCGTTGGCCAGAGGATTGGGCAATCGTTGCCGTGTGGATTTGGCCGGATGCACAAACCCACACAGGCTTGACGGGGTTGCGGCTAAGCCTTGCGCAGGTGCAAACACTCAATCGAGCGGTCGACGGTGGTCTTGGCAATTTCCAGCAAATGCCACACCGCCAGCAACTTTGCCCGCTCGGGGCTTTGCAGCAGTTCGCCGCAGTCGAGGGCGGTGGCCGAGGCGCTGCTGAGCAGGCTGGCAGTGTAGAGCAGGGAGTCTTCGAAGCTCAGGTCTTCGTTGACGGTATGGAAGCCCTGGGAGGGCAGGTAATGTTCGAGGGCGCGATTGAAGGCAGCGCGGTTTTTGAGCAGGTCGATGGGTGGGTCGGGGACGGGTTTATTCATGGTGTAACTCCTTTTCGGTTAAGGAGCCGACCCCTTCGCGACTAAACGTAGGGTGGCGGCTGTACGCAGGTTAGTCGACCGGCCGAAAAGGAAAAACCGGCGCACCCGAAGGTGCCCTGCGCACAGCCACCATAAAACCTCATGATGGGACATGCGCCTTTTCGGATCCGGGCGACTAAACCCGATCACTGATGAGCAGTGACGGGGCGAAGACTAGCCACCGGTTCCGGCAGGCACAAGGCCGAAAGATTGTCTCGGAAATGTCCCGCAAATCAAAGGGATTTACCCTGCTGGCCCTTTATTCATATCCGAATTGCCTCGCGAATTTTCCCCAAGGCTATTCTTAACGTCGCCAAATCAATCGACCCCAGCGCCACCCGCAACGCATGCGGCACATGGGCCGTACAGGCAAACGGCTCGGCACTGGTGACCCGCACACCCTGGCCCTCAAGCGCAGCCACCACTGCATCCGCCCGCAGACCTTCCGGCAACACCAGCCACAGGTAATACGACGCCGGATGCGCAATCACCTCACACCCTCGCAAGACCTCCCGGGCCAGCGCCTGGCGTTGGCGCGCATCCTGGCGCTTGTGCTCTTCCAGTGCATCCACTGCGCCGGATTCTATCCAGCGGCACGCCAGGTTCACCGTGAGCGTCGGCGTGCTCCAGGTCGAGACACGGATCGCTTGCTCCAGCGCCGGCACCCACGCCTTGGGCGCGACGATAAACCCCACCCGCAACCCCGACGCCACACTCTTCGAAAGGCCAGACACATACACCGTGCGCAGCGGCGCATAAGTAAACAACGGCTTCGGTGCGGGCTCGGCGAGAAAGGCGTAGGCGCCGTCTTCGATCAGTAGAAAATCGTAGCGTTCAGCCAACGCTGCAAGGCGCTCGCGGTCGGCTTCACCCATCACTGTGCCCAGCGGATTGTGCAACGTGGGCATGCAATAAAAAGCCCGCACCGGGCGCCGTTTGCACAAAGCCTCCAGCGCATCCAGATCCGTATGCCCAGCCGGTTGCGGCAGCGGCTCCAGGTCGATGCGCTGGGACTGGGCCAGGGTTTTCAACCCGGGATACGTCAGCGCATCCACCGCCAATACATCCCCCGGTTGCAGCAGCGCCATCAGGCTGACGGCGAGGCCTTGTTGCGCACCGTTGACGATCAGCACTTGCTCGCCACTCACGCGAATCTGCCGATTGCGCAGGTGCCGCGCGGCGGTCTGTCGTTCATGGGCGCGGCCACCTTGCGGCGCGGAATGCAGCAGCGCATCGAGGTCGCCCGAGGCGGCAATGGCACGCAAACCGTCGCGCAGCATCTCGGCCTGGCCCGGCAACGAGGGGTAGTTGAGGCTCAGGTCCACGGTGCCCGGTTGCAGCGGTTGTTGCACCAGGCCCATGCCCCGCAGCAACGTGGTGTCGCGCACAAACGTCCCGCGTCCCGGTTCACCCACCACCAGGCCGCTGGCCTCCAGTTCGCTGTACACCCGCAAGGCAGTGGCGAGGGCGATGCGATGGCTGTTCATCAGGCTACGCAGGGTCGGCAACTGGGTGCCCGGCGGCAACTGGCCGGCGCGAATCCGCGTGGCCAGTTCATCGACGATCAGTTTGTAGCGAACCTGAGCCATGGTGCGTTCCTGTGCAAAGTGTATCTAGATCAATTTTTTGTTTGTATCAGGTGGGCTGATTAATCTACAGGCTTTCCCGGTGGATGGCTTGAGCATGATCGACCTCGCAACCCTGGCTGTGTTCTCTGGCGCAGTCCTGCTGCTGTTGTTATCCCCGGGCCCGAACATGGCCTTCGTCATCAGCCACGGTGTGACCTATGGCTGGCGTGGCGGGCTGGCATCCGGGTTGGGCATCAGCGTGGCGGACCTGCTGCTCACGGCACTGACCGCAACCGGCGTGACCGCTCTGGTCGCCAGCTGGCCGCCGGCCTTCGACCTGATTCGCTACGCCGGGGTGTTGTACCTGCTGTGGCTGGTGTTCAAGACCCTGCAGAAAACGCCCGCCCTGGACACGGCCCACGTCAGCCGCGTGCCGCTGGGCCGGGTGTTTGTGCGGGCAATGCTTAACAGTTTGCTCAATCCCAAGGCGCTGCTGTTTTTCATGGTGTTCCTGCCGCAATTCGTCAGCCCCGAGGCGGGCCCCATCGCGCTGCAACTGGTGCAACTGGGGATCATCCTGACGCTGATCAGCGGTGTGTTTCATGCCGTGCTGGGGATTTTTGGCGGGGCGGTTAGCCGGTTTTTTGCCGGCAAACCGGGGAGCGCAGGCTTACAGAAATGGGGCCTGGCAACCGTGCTGATGGTGCTGGCCGTGCGCTTGGCATTGATGTCTCGCCCGACGTGAAACATCACTCATAAAAGGACGTTACCCATGTACATCGCAGCCTTTATCTACAAGCCCGGCGAACGGGATGACGAGTTCCAGCGCCTCACGAATCTGATCGACGCACTGGCAGCAAGGTTGCCGGGATACGTGGGGGCCGAGTCGTGGCGTTCGGCGGATGGCGGGTTGATCAACGCCAGTTATTACTGGCGTGACGAGGCCTCCATTCGCGCCTTTGCCAGCCACCCGACCCACCTGGAAGCCAAGCGCCTATACCGCCGCTGGTACGGCGGTTATCACGTGGTGATTTCCAAAGTGGAGCGGGCGTATGGGGACGGCACCATCGGGCATCTGGTGCCCGCCGACCGCCACGGACGGGCGAACGCTTAACCCAACTTGGCCGCCGCCCGTGCCACGATTTCACCCCGGGTCTTGCGCGACTCGGCGGTGCGCTTGCGGGCTTCTTCCAGTACATGCGACGGTGCGGTTTCCGGCCGGCCAGCATTGAGCGGCGGCGCCGGGGCGTACTCAATCTGCAACTGCACCAGTTGCGCTGCCGCCTCGCTGTACAGCTCGGCGGCCAGGGTCAGGGCAAAGTCGATCCCGGCGGTAATCCCGCCACCGGTCAACAGGTTGCCGTCACGCACCACGCGCTCCTGCACCGGGATCGCACCGAGCGGTGCGAGCAGGTCGTGGTAGGCCCAGTGAGTGGTCGCGCGACGCCCGCGCAGCAAGCCCGCGGCACCCAGCACCAGGGAGCCGGTGCACACCGATGTCACATAGCGCGCGGTCTGGGCCTGTGTCTTGAGAAACGCCAGGGTCTGCTCATCCTCCATCAATGCCCCGACGCCAGAACCGCCGGGCACGCAAATCACGTCCAGCGTCGGGCACTCGTCATAAGTGGTGCTGGGGGTAAATACCAAGCCGGTGCTGGAGGTGACCGGCGCGATGTCCTTCCACACCAGATGCAGCTTCACATCCGGCAGCGATCCCAACACGTCGTAGGGCCCGGTGAGGTCCAGTTGCTGGATGCCGGGGAACAACAAAAAGCCGATCTGCAAGGTCATGGGGACTGCTCCTGATAAAGGGATGGACGGCTTCACTCTAGTCACCTAGGCTTTGGCGCATACGCCATTGAGCCCACGAATTACGCCAACATGCCCAGAATCATCAACGTGCTCGCCTTTCCCAATGTGCAGGTGCTCGACGTCACCGGGCCCTTGCAAGTGTTTGCCTCGGCCAATGACCTGGCGCGCCAGCAGGGCTTGCCGTTGCCCTATGCGGTCAGTGTGATCGCCGCGCAGGCCGAGCCGGTGATGACCTCGGCGGGCCTGGCCCTGGTGGCCGAGCCACTGCCGCCTGCCGATGCTCCGTGCGACACACTGGTGATTGCCGGCGGCTGGGGGGTGTACGGTGCCGCCGAAGACCCGGCGCTGGTGGACTGGGTTCGGCAAAAAGCCACCCAGGCCCGACGCATGACTTCGGTGTGCACCGGCGCCTTTCTGCTGGCCGCCAGCGGTTTGCTCGACGGCTGCCGCGTGGTGACCCACTGGACGCGCTGCGAAGAACTCGCGCGCAAGTACCCACATCTGACGGTGGAGGCCAATCCGATTTTCATCCAGCAGGGCAACCTGTGGACCTCCGCCGGCGTGACCGCCGGTATCGACTTGTGCCTGGCGCTGGTGGAGGAGGACCTGGGTCGCGCCGTGGCCCTGGAAGTGGCGCGGCACCTGGTGGTGTTTCTCAAGCGCCCCGGTGGGCAATCGCAGTTCAGCGTGACGTTGTCCCTGCAAAAGGGCGGTAGCCGTTTTGCGGAGCTGCACGCCTGGATCGCCGAACACCTGACCCTCGATTTGAACGTTGCCACACTGGCCGCCCAGGCGGGCATGAGCGAGCGCAGCTTCGTGCGCCACTACCGCAGCGAGACCGGCCAGACCCCCGCGCGGGCGGTCGAGTTGATTCGCGTGGAGACCGCCCGCCGGCAACTGGCGGACAGCAGCGCGTCGATCAAGCGCATCGCCGTGCACTGCGGCTTTGGCTGCGAAGAAACCATGCGCCGCAGCTTCCTGCGAGCGGTATCGATCACGCCCCAGGCCTACCGTGAACGGTTTTCCTCACCCGGTTGAGGTCGAGCCTGTTTGAACGAATAGGTACGTTTTTGTATCAAGGTGCTATGTTACTCACAGTCCATTGCGCAGTGTCTTGATCCCAGGCCTCTACGTCGCGGTTTTGAACCTTCCCGGCGTGCGCACAGCTCATGAATTCACTACCTCCTGTCCTTGTCGAACTACGCGCGGCGACCGCTGCACTGCATCGACGTCTCGACACTCGGCTGCCTTTTTCCCGCATGGACCTGGCGCTGTACCGCGAGTTGATGAGCGCCTACTACGGCTTCTATCAGCCGCTGGAGCGCGCCCTGGCGCCGTGGGGCGAGATCATCCCGGACCTGGAGTGGGGGCGGCGCAGCAAAACTCCGTACTTGCAGGCGGATTTGCGGGCGCTGGGCCTGGAAAACCTGCAGATCGATGCCTTGCCGATATGTCCCGAACTGCCCGCCATCACCAACGTGGCCCAGGCCTTGGGCGCCCTCTATGTGCTGGAAGGCGCCACCCTCGGCGGCCAGGTGTTGCGCGACCTTATCGAGATCAAGATTGGCGTGGGCTCCACCAATGGCGGCGCGTTCATGAATGTGTACGGGGCCGAGACCAGCGCCCTGTGGCAGCGTTTTCTGGCGTGCCTTTACCCGCTGCGAACCGCGTACGAGCGCGTGGAGGCGGTGAAGGTCGCCGAGTCGACCTTCCTGTGTTTCGAGCAGTGGCTGGACCGCTGCGGGGTGCTGCGATGACCACGGTCGATACGCTGATCGACGATTGCGCCAGCGAGCCCATCCATATCCCCGGCTCGATCCAGCCTCACGGGTTGTTGTTGACGCTGAGCGAATCGGCGCTTGAGGTGCTGCAAGCCAGCAGCAACCTGAGCGTCGCGCTGGGCCTGGACGCGCAACGCCTGTCGGGCCAGGCGCTAGCCAGTGTGCTGGGCAGCGAAGCGGCAGTACAGGTGAGTCGTGCCCTGGCAGACCTGGACGCCTTTGAGGAGGACGTGCATCAACTGACGCTGGATGGCTACGCCTACGACATCCTGCTGCATCGTCATCAAGGCCTGCTGTTTCTCGAACTGGAGCGGAGCCTCACGCTTGAGCACAGCGCTGTGAAGCAGCTGTCCCGAACGCTGCGCCGCTTGCAGTCGGCCAAGACGCTCGACAGCTTGTACCAGATCAGCGTGACCGAGATTCGTAGCCTCACCGGTTATGACCGGGTCACCTTGTACCGCTTCGAGCAGGAAGGCCACGGCAAAGTGATTGGCGAGGCCCTCAGCGACGGCATGCAGCCGTACCTGGGATTATGTTTTCCCGCGTCGGACATCCCGCCCCAGGCACGCGAGCTGTACCGGCTGAACTGGATCCGCGCGATTCCCGACGCCGAGTACCAGCCGGTGCCGATCCTGCCGGCCCTGCGCCCCGACAACGGCCAGCCCCTGGACCTCAGCTTCGCCGTGTTGCGCAGCGTGTCCCCGGTGCACTGCCATTATTTGAAGAACATGGGCGTGCGTTCCTCCATGAGCATTTCGCTGCTCAAGGACGACCAGCTCTGGGGCCTGATCACCTGTGGTCACCGTGAGCCGTTGCGCGTGCCCCATGAACTGCGCACGGCGTGCACCAGCATCGGCCAGTTGTTGTCGATGCAGATCACGTTGCTCCAGGAGCAGCAGGAGCGCCGCCAACAACGTGACAAGGCCGCCATGGTCGAAGAGTTGGTCGCCGCCATGACCGCGGACCAGTGCGATGTGATGGAAAGCCTGTTGCCCTATGCGCAAACGCTGCTGAACCTGACCGCAGCCGGTGGCCTGGCGATACGGGTGGAAGAGCGCCTGCATGTGTTCGGCGTTTGCCCTGCACGTGCTGAAATCCACGCCTTGTACCAGTGGGTGCGCGGGCAGGGCAAAGGCGTGGTGCACAGCCATCAATTGTCGGTGGACTTTCCCCCGGCGGCGGCCTACCAGGCCCATGCCAGCGGCCTGTTGGCGTTCTGCCTGCCCAAGCCGGTGGACAACGCGGTGATGTGGTTTCGCCCGGAGGTGCAGTCCTCGGTGGAGTGGAGCGGCCAGCCGGTCAAACATCAGGAACCGGGCAACACGACCTTGAGCCCGCGCCTGTCGTTTGAGTTGTGGAAGCAGCAGGTCGACGGCAAGGCGCTGTATTGGTCGCTGTCGGAGCTACAGGCGGTGGAGAGCCTGCGGCGCAATGCCCTGGAGCATGACCTGGCGCGCCAGGTGCAACGCGAACATGCTGCGGTGCGGGCGCGTGACGAGCTGGTGGCGGTGGTCTCCCATGACCTGCGCAGCCCGCTGACCATCCTGCTGATGCAATGCGGCATGATGCGCAGCATGGTGCCCGCCGAGGACAACAAGGCGAACCGGCGCCTCTCCACCGCGATTGAAACCATGCAAAACGCCACCGCCCGCATGAACACGCTGCTGGAAGACCTGATCGATATTTCGCGCATCGAGGCCGGGCGCTACAGCGTTTCGCTGCAACGGCTCGATGTGGCGGCAACCCTGGACCAGATCTGTTCGATGTGGCAACCGCTGGCGGCTGCCAAGGGTTTGGACCTGACTTGGCGCTCAGTGGACGGGCTGAGTGCCCAGGCCGACCCGGAGCGCTTGTTCCAGGTGTTTTCCAACCTGCTGGGCAACGCCCTGAAATTCACCCCGGTGGGCGGAGTGATCGAGGTGATTGCCGAGGCGGCGGGGGACGAAGTGCTGTTTCGGGTATGCGACAACGGCATCGGCATCGACCCGGCGCAACTGCCGTATATTTTCGACCGCTACTGGACCTCACGCGAGGGCAACCCCACCGGCAGCGGGCTGGGGTTGTACATCTCCCACGGCATCGTCGAAGCCCACGGCGGCACCCTGTGGGCTGAAAGCGTGGTGGGGCAGGGCAGCGTGTTCAGCTTCAGGATTTCGGCTGGGGGCTGAGGCTCAGCAGCTCGAAAATCGCCTCAAGGGTTGCCTGGGGCGCCTCCTGGGGAATGTTGTGGCCCACGCCGGCCAACACCTCGCGCCGATAAAACCCGCTGAAATTTTCCAGGTCGTCATCTTCGACCGGAGCCGGACCTACGCCGTCATCAGCGCCGCACAACGAGATGCTCGGTACTGAAATCGGCGGTGGCTGCACCAGGGCCTGCTCGATGCTTTCCAGCGCCGGATCACCCGGCGCGTACATGAAGCGGTGCCGGTAGGAATGGACCACCACCTCGACAAAATCCGGGTTATCAAACGAGGGCGCTGTCTTGCCATACAGGCTCGGCCCTTCGGCCCAGGACGGCGACCAGAGCGCCCACAGTAACTGGCAGAACTCGAGACGATTGGCGGTCAAGCCGTCGACGCCGCGCTGGGTATGAAGGTAAAACTGATACCACAGCCGATGTTCTGTTTCCGGCGCCCGAGGCTTGGTCGACGCAGCGATATCCTGAATGTTGTAGCCATCGCCCGTCACCAGGCCGCGCACCCGTTCAGGCCAAAGCGCCGCAACGATACACGCCGCGCGTCCGCCCCAGTCATAGCCCACCAGCGTGGCTTTTTCGATGGACAGGGCATCCATGAAATCCAGCAAATCCTTGGCCAGCGCTGCTTGTTGGCCGGAGCGCATCACCTGATCGTTGATAAAGCGCGTCGGGCCATAGCCGCGCAGGTATGGCACCAATACCCGGTAGCCACGTGCGGCGACCACCGGGGCGATCTCGTCATAGCCACGAGGGTCGTAGGGGAAGCCATGCAGCAGGATCACCACCTCACCGCCTTCCGGGCCATGGGTTTCGTAAGCGATATCGAGCATGGGCGTGCGGATGTGAAGGGTAGGCATGGAGGCTCCGAGGGTGGAGGGAAAGTGTTGGAACTGTAGACCAAGCGGGTTACCGAGTGTGGTTCGAAAGGCTGCAATTGCTTGACTTGTCTAGACCGGCCTGGCGCAAGCCGATGCAATTACCCCAAGGGTCGCGCACCTGGCACATCCACTCGCCGCCCTCGACTTCCATTGGCCCGCGATACAACGTGGCGCCTAACGTGACTGATGTTTCCGTCGGCGACCTGGCTGGCAGTGACGCCGAGTAATGCGTCGGCAGAGCGCCGATCAATACGAGCCTTGTGGTAACGATGATGTTTGCCAAATAACCTGTGGCGAGGGAGCTTGCTCCCGTTGGGCTGCGCAGCAGCCCCAGGTTTTGTTGACTGTGTTCTTTTAGTTAGATGGCGTTGAGCTTTTTAGGGCCGCTTCGCGCCCCAGCGGGAGCAAGCTCCCTCGCCACAGTGAGGGGCTGACTTAAATCTCTGCGTGGGTGATGACGTGTTTAAAGTGATGCCGCCACAAATCCGCGCCCAGTTTCCCCGAGCGATCCAGCGATGAACCCACAGTCAAATCGCTGATCAGCGTGGGCTGTAATCCGGCATCAAACAACGCAAACCCAGCCGCCAGCACACAGGTGTCAGTCTGGATGCCACACACCAACACCCGGTCTGGCGCGAGGCTTTTCAGGTGGCTGATGGTCTCGGGCGTGGGCGCATAGCCGTGTTTGATGAAGATATGGTCAGCGGCGATCAGGCTGTCGTCGTCGGGCGCCGGTTGCCAGCCGAGTTGGCGAGCGAAGGGGGTTATGTTTTCGTCGTGGCGCTCTACGGTGGCCACTGACGGCATGCGACCCAGCAGGGCGTTGATGCCGATTACCAGCCAGTCGGGCGGGGCGAAGGAGGGTTGTACATCGATGATCAGTAGGACTTGGCGCATTGGCATCCTGGTATAGATCGAAGGACCATGCATTGTGCACCGGGTACACCTCGTCTCCAAGTCTGGCGCGGTCATGTGGGAGCAGGCAAGCCAGCTCCCACAAGGTTACTCAATCGCCTTCAGATTGTGCTCGGGCTCAAGGCTGCCAAACCGTCTTCACCCCACTCAACTTCCGGTCCAGGAACGTTGCCGCGCTGATCAGCGCCAAATGGCTCAACGCCTGCGGTGTATTGCCCAAATGCCGTGCCTGGTTATCAAATTCTTCGGCATACAACCCCAGCGGGTTGGCATAGCGCAGCAACTGTTCAAACTCCAGATGCGCCTTCTCCACTTGCCCGGCTCGGGCCAGGCATTCCACGTACCAGAACGAGCACGCTGCAAACGCGCCCTCGGTACCTTGTAGCCCATCAATCTGGCTGTCGTCGTTGCGGTAGCGGTAGACCATGCCGTCACGCACCAGGCTTTTCTGGATCGCCTCCAGTGTCGACAACCAGCGCGGGTCTGTCGCCGCAACGAAGCGCACCAGTGGCATCAACAGCATCGAGCCATCCAGCGCGGTGCTGCCGATATGCTGCACGAAGTGGCCGCGTTCTTCGTTCCAGAAGTTGCTCCAGATATCGGCATAAATCGCCTGGCGAGTCTGGTCCCAACGGGCAAACGGCGCCGGCAGCGAGCGCTTGGACGCCAGTCGAATCGCCCGGTCCAGGGCCACCCAGCACATCAGCCTTGAGTGCAGGAAGTGATGCTGCTCACCGCGCATTTCCCAGATGCCGACGTCTTTGTGGTTCCAGGTTTCGCAGACCTGGTCGGCTACTTCCACCGTGTGTTTCCAGCCCTCGTGGGAGATGGCCTCACCGTATTTGTTGACCAGGTATACCGCGTCCATCAACTCGCCGTAGATATCCAGTTGCACCTGGTCGTACGCCTCGTTGCCGATGCGCACCGGTTGCGCGCCGCCGTGGCCGCTGAGGTGGCTCAGCTCGGTTTCCGGCAGTTCCTGGCGGCCGTCGATGCCGTACAGGATGTTGATTTTCATCGGCTGATCGCAGCAGTCACCCACCCGGCCTTTCAACCAGCGCATGTAGCCGTTGGCTTCCTCGATAAATCCCAGGCGCATGAACGCGTAGACGGTGAACGAGGCGTCGCGGATCCAGGTGTAGCGGTAGTCCCAGTTGCGCTCGCCGCCGGGTGTTTCCGGCAGGCCGAAGGTGGCGGCGGCGAGGATTGCACCGTGTTTGCGCGAGGTCAAAAGCTTCAAGGCCAGGGCCGAACGATTGACCATCTCGCGCCAGCGCCCACGGTAGTTGGATTGGGAAATCCAGCCGCGCCAGAACTTCAGGGTGCGCTCCAGGCACAGGTCGGTGCAGTCGTTTTTGACTCGGAGATCGTCCAGCCCGCCGAGGACAAACTCGGCGCCTTCTTCCTGGCCGAGTTCAAAGGATGCTACGGCAGCGTCGCCATCCAGCTGCAGGGGGTGGCTGCTGGTCAGACGCAGGCCGGGTTGGTCTGCGGCCTCAAACAACACGTCGCCATTATCTTGAGTGGCCCGGGTCTGGGCGCGGGCGTAGTCATGACGCACTGCGCAGCGCATATGGATGCTCGCCTTGCCGCTGACCACCCGCACCCGGCGAATCAGGATCGGCAGGTCGTCGACTTCTTCGCTGACGGTCAAGAAATCGGTAATTTCCACCACCGCATCATTACTCAACCAGCGGGTTTGCAGCACGTTGGTGTCCGGCAGGTAAATCTGCTCGCGGCGGGCGTCGGGCAGGTCCGGCGTGAGCTGGAAGATCCCGGCGGCGGGGGAGTCCAGCAATGAGCAAAAGATGGACGGGCTGTCGAACTCCGGCCAGCAGAAAAAATCGATGCTGCCTTTGTCGTTCACCAGCGCTGCACTGCGCATGTCGCCGATGATGCCGTGGGCATCAATGGCACTTTGTGGTTCGTTTTTCAGATCAACCATTGCCACGAAACTCCGGATAAAGGCTCATGCCGCCATCAATGAACAGGGTGCTGCCCACCACGTAGTCGGAGGCATCACTGGCCAGCCACACCACCGCGTTGGCCACGTCTTCGACGTCACCCACGCGGCCATAGGGAATCAACTTGAGCAGTTCCACTTCGGCCGCGCCTTCGGTGGCGGCGCGGTTGATGGCCGTGCGGATCGCTCCCGGCGCAACGCCGTTGATGCGGATGCGCTGCTGGCTGACTTCCTGGGCCAGGGTGCGCATCAGCATTTCCACGCCGCCCTTGGACGCGGCGTAGTTCACGTGCCCGGCCCAGGGAATCACCTGGTGCACCGAACTCATGTGGATAATCTTCCCGGCAGCCCGGGAAACACCTTCGCGGATGCCCTGGCGGTTGAAGATGCGCAACGCGGCGCGGGCGCAGAGGAACTGGCCGGTGAGGTTGACGCCGATCACGGTGTTCCAGTCGTCGAGGGTCATGTCCACGGCAGCGGCGTCTTTCTGCATGCCCGAGTTGGCCACCAGGATGTCCAGGTGCCCGAAGGCATCAAGGGTCTGGGCAAACAGGCGCTCCACATCGACCTCTTTCGACACGTCGGCGCCAATCGCAATGGCCCGGCCGCCGTTGGCGTTGATCTGCGCCGCCAGTGCTTCAGCGGGCGCCGCCTGGGCGTTGTAGTTCAGTACCACGGCGGCTCCGGCCTCGGCCAGGGCCTTGGCGGCCCCCGCGCCGATTCCGGAACTGGCGCCAGTCACCAGCGCCACTTGTTGCTCCAACGAAATGCGCATTGCCCACCCAACCTTTTTCAGAGTGCCCAACTAGCTGACTGGCGGGGCGGCCCACAAGTTCACCGGCTGTCTGGAATGCGACGATGGCTGTCTATATCTATCGTTTCTGCCACAGGACTTTTCGCTAGAATCGACGCTTGATTGATGCGAGACCTCAGCCGATGAACAGCCCACCCCGCCCGTGGCTTGAAGCCTACGCCGACAACTACCGCAACGATGACGTGGTGCATCCCCATTGCCACGCCCAGGCGCAATTGATCCACGGCGTGTCCGGGGTGATGGTGGTCAGCACCGCCCAGGGCAGTTGGCTGGTGCCGTCCGGGCATGCGCTGTGGGTGCCGGCCGGCACCCCGCATGAGATCCGCATGGCCGGCGAAGTGCATATGCGCACGCTGTTCCTCATGCCCGAGGCCGAGCCGGGGCTGGGGCGCACCTGCCAGGTGATTGAAGTGTCGGCATTGCTGCGGGAGCTGATCGTCGCCGCCACGCAGATTGCCGGGCACCACAGCCCGCGTCTGCAGGCCATGATCGAGTTGATCCGCATGGAACTGCTCGCCGCGCCGGTGGTGGCGATGCACGTGCCGGTGCCCGGCGAAGCACGGCTGGCCAGGCTGTGCACGCATTTCATCCGCAACCCTTCTGACGACAGCAGCCTGGAATCCTGGGCCGACAGCCTGAACATGAGCGCCCGCACCCTGAGCCGGGTGTTCCAGCGGGAGTTGGGCATGAGTTTCGGTGAATGGCGCAAGCGTGCGCGGTTGGCCCTGAGCTTGAAGTTGCTGGCCCAGGGCGTGTCGATCCTGGAGGTGGCGCTGGAGCATGGTTACCAGAGCCCGAGTGCGTTCAGTGCGATGTTTCGCAAGTCGCTGGGTTATCCGCCAAGTCATTTTCGGCCCGGAGTTTAGTGTTGCGTCAGGTAACGCTATTGTCCGTTTAGCGACGATACATGGCCCTGACGCGGGCGAATCGGACAGGCCATCTGCCTAATCTGCAAGGCTCCTTCTTGAGCGAGCCTTGTGATGCACAGCCCTTCTTTTCACCCATGGATGCCCATCGCCCTGTTGAGTGTGCTGGCCGGGTGCACTGGTGTGCCCGGTCAACCGTCGACCGTCACGGCGCAGCCTGCACCGCGGCTCTCCGCCGAGTCGGCCGAGGCGTTGCCCGCCCGTTGGTGGCAGCTGTACCGCGACCCGCAACTGGACGCCCTGGTGGCGCGGGCCCTGCACCAGAACAAAGACCTCGAAGCCGCCGCCGCCCATGTCGATGCGTTGCTGGCGCAGCTGGAACAGGCAGACGGCGAGCGCCTGCCGTCGACTTCCCTGGACTATGGCCTGGCCTACGGTCGCAGCCGCGATGACCAGACGCTGGCCCAGGCGACTAACCGTCATGCCGGTGCCGAATGGAGCCACACCCCTGAGTTTTCCCTGAGCTACACCCTCGATTTGTGGGGCGAGGTGCGTTATCGCATCGCTGCGGCACGGGCGGATGCCCAGGTGGCGCGGGCGCTGGAGGATGAGCTGCGGGTGACGGTGGCCGCGCAGACGGCCCGCGCCTATGCCCAGGCCTGCGTCTATGGTGTGCGCGAACAGGTGCAGGCGCACTCGGTGCAGCTGCTGGAGCAGAGCGTCGCGGTCACGCAGAAGCTGCAAAAGGCCGGCGCGGCCACGCAACTCGACCTGGCGCGCCTGCAAGGGTTGCTGGAAGAAACCCGGGCACCGTTGCCGATGTTCACGGCCCGGCGCAGCAGCGCGCTGTATGAGTTGGCCGTGCTCAGCGGGTTGCCGCCGGAGCAGGTCACGCCACGCAGCTGTACCCAGGCCCCGCAGTTGCAGGCGCCTTTGCCGGTGGGCGAGGGTTGGGCACTGCTGCAACGGCGGCCGGACATCCGCCGCGCCGAAGGGCAATTGCGCGCAGCCACCTTGACGGTGGGCCTGTCCCGCGCCGAGCTTTACCCGCGGATCACCTTCGGCGCGATGCTCGGTTCGTCCGCCAGCAGCCTGGGCAAACTCGGGGACCGCTACGCCACGGTGTATTCCGTCGGGCCGCTGGTGTCCTGGCGCTTTCCCAACCGGCAGGTCGCCCAGGCGCGGGTCAGGCAGAGCCAGGCCGAAGCGCGCCAGGCCCTGGCACGGTTTGACGGTACGGTGCTCAACGCACTGAAGCAGGTGGAGCAGGCCATGGCCCTGTACCAGGGCGAACAGCAGCGTGGGCAGGCCCTGGCCGCCGCCCTGGACAACAACCGCCGCGCCTTCGACCTGGCCTCCCGCGGCTACCATTCCGGCGCGCTGGATGCCCTGCAACTGCTGGACAGCGAACGCAGCCTGGTGGGCCTTGAAGCCCGCGTGGCCGAGTCCGACCTGCGCTTGATCAACCGCCAGATCGACCTGTTCCAGGCCCTCGGTGGCGGCTGGCAGCGTGACGATCCAACCGCCCCCTTATCTGTCGCTGTCAATGGAGCCAAACCATGAACCAGGCTGTTGAACCCATTCGCCTGACCGTTATGCAACGTCATCGTCGCGCCCTGGTGACCACGGCTTCCCTCGCGACGCTGGTGGGGCTGGCAACCTTTGCCGGGTACTGGTGGCAATGGGGGCGTTTTCTTGAAGAAACCGACGATGCCTATGTGCGCGCTGATTGGGTCGCTATCAGCCCGCGCATTGCCGGGTATGTAGCCCAGGTGCTGGTGGACGATAACCAGCCGGTCAAGGCCGGGGATGTGCTGGTGCGTATCGATGAGCGGGATTTCACCGAGCGTCTGAACAGCGCCCAGGCGCAACTGCAACAGGCGCAAGCAGCAGCGAGCGCACAGCAGGCATCGGTGCAAACCCTCGACGCGCAAATGGGCGAGCAACAGCAACGCATCGCCCAGGCCCGGGCGGAACTGAGCAGTGGCGAGGCCGAAGCCCGGCGCGCGCGGCTCGATTACCAGCGTTATCGTGAACTGGTCGCGCAACAGGTGGCCAGCGCCCAGCACCTGGAAACCGTCAGCGCCAGCCAGGCCAAGGCCCAGGCGGCCCTGGCCCAGGCCAGCGCCCAGGTCGCGCGGCAGCAGGCGCAGTTGCAGGTCTTGCAGGCACGCCGGCAACAGGCGCAGGCGCAAATCGTCGAGCATCAGGCACGCATCGGCGAGGCCCAGGCCAACCTCGCGCTGGCCCGCAATGCGTTGAAGGACACCGAGATCCGCGCGCCTTTTGACGGCGTGGTGGGCCAGCGCAAGGTCCGGCGCCAGCAATACGTGATGCCCGGCCTGCCGCTGTTAGCGGTGGTGCCGGTGGAGCAGGCCTATGTGATTGCCAACTACAAGGAAACCCAGTTGCAGCACATGGCGCCGGGGCAGTCGGTGGAAATCGCGGTGGACAGTTTTGCCGGCGCACATTGGCACGGCAAAGTGGAAAGCATCGCCCCCGGCTCCGGTGCGGTGTTCGCGCTGTTGCCGCCGGACAACGCCACCGGCAACTTCACCAAGATCGTCCAGCGGTTTCCGGTAAAGATTCGCCTGGAACCCGGTGAGTCGCGGGTACTGCCGGGCATGTCGGTGATTGCCACGGTTGATACCCGCCCTGCCGCCAGCCAGGAGCACGTCCATGGAGGCTGAAGGGCGTGTGCCGTTTCGCGCCTGGGTCGCGGTGATCGGCGGGCTGTTCGGCTGCTTCATGGCCGGGATGAACGTGCACGTCACCAGCGCCGCACTGCCGGAAATCGAAGGTGCACTGGGCGCGACGTTTGAGGAGGGTTCGTGGATTTCCACCGCTTACCTGGTGGCGGAGATCATCATGATTCCCCTCACCGCGTGGCTGGTGCAGGTGTTTTCCCTGCGCCGGGTGATGCTGTGGGGCTCGGGGATATTCCTGGTGGCCTCGGTGGCGTGTTCGCTGTCGCCCAACCTGCAAGTGATGATCCTGATCCGGGTGGTGCAGGGCGCGGCCGGGGCGGTGCTGATTCCCTTGTCATTCCAACTGATCATCACCGAGCTGCCGCCCAGCAAGATCCCGCTGGGCATGGCCTTGTTCAGCCTGGCCAACAGTGTGGCCCAGGCCGCCGGGCCGTCGATTGGCGGCTGGCTGACCGATGCGTATTCCTGGCGCTGGATCTTCTACCTGCAACTGTTCCCGGGGATCGCGTTGCTGGCGGCGGTGGCCTGGTCCATTGACCGCCAGCCGATGCAGCTGCGCCTGCTGCGCCAGGGCGACTGGCTGGGTATCGGCTGCATGGTGCTGGGCCTGGGTGCGTTGCAGATCGTGCTGGAGGAGGGCGGGCGCAAGGACTGGTTCGGCTCGCCCTTTATCGTGTGGATGACACTGCTGGCGGTGGTGGGCCTGATCGGCTTCGTTGCCCGGCAATTATGGGGCGCGCACGCCTTTATCAACCTGCGACTGTTGGGCCACTACAACTTTGGGGTGGCCAGCGTGGCGATGTTTATCTTCGGCGCCAGTACCTATGGCCTGGTGTTCCTGGTGCCCAACTACCTGTCGCAATTGCAGCACTACAACGCCAGCGAAATTGGCGTGAGCCTGATCGCGTATGGTCTGGTGCAACTGATCATGGCGCCGTTTTTGCCGCGCCTGATGAAGTGGGTCAGCGCCAAAATGCTGGTGGCCTCGGGGTTCGCGATCATGGCTTTGGGCTGCTGGATGGGTGCGCACTTGTCGGCGGACAGCGCCAGCAATGTGATCGTGCCCTCGATCGTGGTGCGCGGCATGGGCCAGCCGCTGATCATGGTGGCGTTGTCGGTGCTGGCGGTGCACGGCCTGGCCAAGGCGCAGGCGGGGTCGGCGTCGGCGGTGTTCTCGATGCTGCGCAACCTGGGGGGCGCGGTTGGCACGGCGCTGCTGGCGCAATTGGTGGTGGTGCGCGAGCGGGTGCATTCGGCGCGGATCGGGGAGGCGGTGACGCTGTTTGACCCGGTGCTGCAACAGCGCTTGCCTGGCGGGGTGCTGCAGGAGCAGTTGCCGGAGCATCAGGTGGTGTTGGACCTGCTGGATCAGAGTGTGCGCCATCAGGCGTTTTTGATGGCCTACAGTGATGCGTTCTTTCTGGCGTGTGTGGCGTTGGCAGCGTGTGCGGTGGCGGCGTTGATGTTGCGGCGGATCTAGGGGCAGTGCTGTGGGGGATTCAAGTTAGCGCAATGGTTCAGGTGTGTTTTTTATGGTTTTGGGGGGCTGGGTACATATCCGTTATTTGGGTGATGGCCGCTTATGGTTCCGCTCTTACAGCGGCTCACTTTTGAAAAGCGCAAAAGTAAGCAAAACGCTCTTGCCCCACCACTCGGCTCCTCGCCTAGGCTCGGAGTGCCCTCACTCCGGCTTTGGACCGTGGGCCGCCGTCATGGGCCATCCCTGGCCCAGGACGGCTAAC
>NZ_JACAQY010000072.1:0-51222 GCF_013386835.1 Pseudomonas sp. IPO3774 | reverse complement strand
GAACCATAAGCGGCCGTTACCCAAATAACGGATATGTACTCAATCACCCCCCAAACGCATCCCTGAGAAACCCCGGCGCGATATACCGCTGATAATGCGCCTCGGACAAAATAAAAAACTCCCGATCAATCGCATCCCGCAACTCAGGCAACCCCCACTCCCGAAACTCCGGCATCAAAACCATCCCGTAAGCCTCCAGATTGCTGATCACCCGCGCCCCCCGGGCAATCAACTGATACGCCCAGCAGTACTCCGACTGATGCGGCACAAACCGAATCTTGCGCTGCTCCAGCTGCCCCCGCAGCATTTTAGGGTCAAACACCTCAAGCTTCCCGGCCATCACCTGCACCAACAACTGCTCCAGCCGCAGCCACACCGCACGTTTTTCTTCCTCGTTATACCCGTTCCACTGAATCACCTCATGGTGAAACCGCTTGCACCCCCGGCACACAAGATCGCCGTAAACCGTGGAGCACAGGCCTACGCAGGGGGTCTTGATGGTTTGGTTAGACATGGTCGACAACGCACAAATCAGCGAAACAGTTGCACATGTTAGCCCTTTGTCTAAGGTTGATCACCCTGCAAACTTGGCGCGGCAACTTACGTTTAGAATTTTTTTGCCGTAGAATCATCCGGCCTTGTAAGGCGCCAATAATCCGTTGGAAGCTGTTTTCAAAGCGTCACGAGCACAGTCGTTCCTAAAGAACGGTGTTGGCGATGGTTATTTACCCGGTAAATAGCCAGCGCCAACCCTCATCAGCTCCGTTCTGCAGGCGTAAAACTTTGAAAGCAGCTTCTGTGAGGATTGCCGGCAGCGCTGGCTCTACGGCCCAAAAAGCCCCTGAGCGCATGCGTGCCGTGCATTTCTGGATGAGCGTCCCGTGGGACCACTGATGAGGGTAATAACTGTGCTTGAAGCCTACCGCAAACATATCGAAGAGCGTGCAGCCCTGGGTATCGTTCCCCAGCCGCTTAACGCCGAACAAACCGCAGGCCTGGTCGAGCTGCTGAAAAATCCCCCGGCTGGCGAAGAAGAATTCCTCGTTGACCTGATCACCAACCGCATTCCACCAGGCGTTGACGAAGCTGCCTACGTCAAGGCCGGTTTCCTGTCTGCCCTGGCCAAGGGCGAAGCCACTTCTCCCCTGATCGACAAGAAACGCGCTGTTGAACTGCTCGGCACCATGCAAGGCGGCTACAACATCGTGACCCTGGTCGAGCTGCTGGACGACGCCACCCTGGCCCCCGTCGCTGCCGCCCAACTCAAGCACACCCTGCTGATGTTCGATGCTTTCCACGACGTCGCGGAAAAAGCCAGGAACGGTAACGAACACGCCAAAGCCGTGATCCAGTCCTGGGCCGACGGCGAGTGGTTCAAGAATCGCCCGACCCTGGCCGACAAGATCAGCCTGCGCGTGTTCAAGGTCACCGGCGAAACCAACACCGACGACCTGTCCCCTGCCCCGGACGCCTGGTCCCGCCCTGACATCCCGCTGCACGCCCTGGCCATGCTGAAAATGGCCCGTGAAGGCATCGTGCCGGATGAGCAAGGCAAGACCGGCCCGATGAAGCAGATCGAAGAAATGCGCGGCCAGGGCTTCCCGATCGCCTACGTCGGTGACGTGGTCGGTACCGGTTCGTCGCGTAAATCGGCCACCAACTCGGTACTGTGGTTCTTCGGCGACGACGTGCCTTACGTGCCGAACAAGCGCGCTGGCGGCTTCTGCTTCGGCAGCAAGATCGCCCCCATCTTCTACAACACCATGGAAGATGCCGGCGCACTGCCAATCGAGTTCGACGTTACCAACATGAACATGGGCGACGTGATCGACCTGTACCCGCATGCTGGCAAAGTCACCAAGCACAACAGCGATGAAGTCCTGACCACCTTCGAAATGAAGACTCCGGTCCTGTTGGACGAAGTCCGTGCCGGCGGTCGTATCCCGCTGATCATCGGCCGTGGCCTGACCGAAAAGGCACGTGCCGAGCTGGGTCTGCCACCTTCGACCCTGTTCAAGCTGCCGGAAGCCCCGGCTGAAAGCGACAAGGGCTACACCCTGGCGCAGAAAATGGTCGGCAAGGCCTGCGGCGTGGCTGGCGTTCGTCCAGGCACCTACTGCGAACCGAAGATGACCACCGTCGGCTCCCAGGACACCACCGGTCCCATGACCCGTGACGAACTGAAAGACCTGGCGTGCCTGGGCTTCTCCACCGATCTGGTAATGCAGTCGTTCTGCCACACCGCGGCCTATCCAAAGCCGATCGACGTGACCACCCACCACACCCTGCCTGACTTCATCATGACCCGTGGCGGCGTATCGCTGCGTCCGGGCGACGGCATCATCCACAGCTGGCTGAACCGCATGCTGCTGCCGGACACCGTCGGTACCGGTGGTGACTCCCACACCCGTTTCCCGATGGGCATTTCGTTCCCGGCCGGTTCCGGCCTGGTAGCGTTCGCCGCCGCCACCGGCGTCATGCCGCTGGACATGCCGGAATCGATCCTGGTGCGCTTCAAAGGTGAAATGCAGCCTGGTATCACCCTGCGTGACCTGGTTCACGCCATTCCTTACTACGCGATCCAGGCTGGCCTGCTGACCGTAGAGAAGAAAGGCAAGAAGAACGCTTTCTCCGGCCGCATCCTGGAAATCGAAGGCCTGGACAACCTGAGCATCGAACAAGCCTTCGAGCTGTCCGACGCCTCGGCTGAACGTTCGGCTGCCGGTTGCACCATCAAGCTGTCGAAAGAATCCATCACCGAGTACCTGAACTCCAACATCACCCTGCTGCGCTGGATGATCGGTGAAGGCTACGGCGATGCGCGTACCCTGGAACGTCGTGCCCAAGCGATGGAAGCCTGGGTTGCCAACCCTGAGCTGATGGTTGCCGATGCTGACGCCGAATACGCTGAAATCATCGAGATCGACCTGGCCGACATCAAGGAGCCTGTGCTCTGTGCGCCAAACGATCCGGACGACGCCCGTCTGCTGTCCAGCGTTGCTGGCGAGAAGATCGACGAAGTGTTCATCGGTTCGTGCATGACCAACATCGGTCACTTCCGCGCTGCCGGTAAACTGCTGGATCAGGTCAAGGGTCAGCTGCCAACCCGTCTGTGGCTGTCGCCGCCGACCAAGATGGACGCTCACCAACTGACCGAAGAAGGCTACTACGGCATCTACGGCAAGGCTGGCGCGCGCATGGAAATGCCGGGCTGCTCGCTGTGCATGGGTAACCAGGCACGTGTAGAGCCGAACTCGACCGTTGTGTCGACGTCGACCCGTAACTTCCCGAACCGTCTGGGTGACGGCGCAAACGTCTACCTGGCTTCGGCCGAGCTGGCGTCGGTGGCTTCCATCCTGGGTCGCCTGCCGACCGTCGAGGAGTACATGGAATACGCCGCGAAGATCAACACCATGGCCAGCGACGTGTATCGCTACCTGAGTTTTGACCAGATCGCCGAGTTCCGTGAAATTGCTGCAAGCGCCAACATCCCTGTGGTTCAAGCCTAAGGTTTTGTTGCTGTAAACGAACGCCGCGTATCGTCAGATGCGCGGCGTTTTTTTATGCGCCTCGATTGAGGCCCAGACCTTGTCCTGCGCCTGGGTGCACGGCGTGCCTTCCGGGTGCGCCTGGATCGTGGCGATCACCGCGCGTAACTCGGCCTTGCTCTGGTCCATTCGGGCTTGAAGCTCTTCTATCTGCGCAATCCTGCGCTCAAGCCTCAAGACGATATCGGCGCGTTTCGCCTCGCTCGGGGAATCGTCGGGCATCAGCGCCTTCAACTCCTGCAAGCTGAAACCGGCGCGCTGAGCGCCCTGGATCAATTGCAGCGTCTGCAACGTCTGCATGGGATAACGGCGATAGCCATTACCTTGTCGCTCGACCTGGATCAGCCCCTGGGCTTCGTAAAAGCGAATCTTCGAGGCTGCCAAGCCGCTGCGTTCCGCCAGTTCACCAATATTCATCGCCAACCCCATTGACCTTAAAGTGACCTTTAAGCTTAGCCTGAGCGCTCCCAATGTGAGGAGTCAAGCATGTCGCCCTTTGAAGCGTTGCAATTGCCCAACGGCCAGCTCATCAGTAACCGCATCGCCAAGGCGGCGATGGAAGAGAACATGGCGGATGCGAACCAGGCGCCTTCCGAGGCCCTGATGCGCTTGTATCAAGCCTGGGTCGACGGCGAGCCCGGCCTTATCCTGACCGGCAACGTGATGATCGACCGCCACGCCATGACCGGGCCCGGCGGCGTGGTGCTGGAAGACGAACGTCACCTGGACAAGTTTCGCCAATGGGCCGCGATTGGCCGGGCCAAGGGCGCGCAGTTCTGGGTGCAGCTCAACCACCCGGGCCGTCAGACCATGGCCAACCTCGGCCAGCAGGCCCTGGCACCTTCGGCGGTGGCCCTCGATCTCGGCGGTTTTTCGAAGATGTTCGCCCAACCCAAGGCCATGACCGAAGAAGATATCCAGGACGTCATCACGCGCTTCGCCACCAGCGCGCGTCTCGCCGAAAAGGCCGGCTTCAGCGGTGCGCAGATTCACGCGGCCCACGGCTACCTGCTCAGCCAGTTTCTCTCGCCCTTGAGCAACCAGCGCACAGACCGCTGGGGCGGCAGCGTTGAAAACCGTGCGCGGCTGTTGCTGGAAGTGATCAAAGCCGTGCGCGCCGCCGTGAGCGCGGATTTCTGCGTGGCGGTGAAACTCAATTCCGCCGACTTCCAGCGCGGTGGCTTCGACGCCGCCGACGCCCGCTCCGTGGTCGAACTGCTCAACCCGCTGGCCATCGACCTGCTGGAACTGTCCGGCGGCAGCTACGAAGCCCCGGCCATGCAAGGCGAGGCTCGCGACGGACGCACCCTGGCCCGCGAAGCCTATTTCATCGAGATGGCCAGCGACCTGGCGAAAGTCGCCAACATGCCGGTGATGGTCACCGGCGGCATCCGGCGCTTGCCGATCGTGCAGCAAGTCCTGGACAGCGGCATCGCCATGGCCGGGATCGCCACCGCGCTGACCCTGGAGCCGCACCTGATCAAGCAATGGCGCGCCGGCCGCGATCTCAACCCGCAATTGCCGCCGATCCGCTGGAAGCGCAAACCCCTGGCCAGCCTGGCGAGCATGGCAGTGGTGCGCTATCAGCTTCGCCGCCTGAGCCGTGGCCGCCAGCCGAAACCCGGGGTGACGCCGCTGCTGGCGTTGATAAAAGACCAACTGTTTATCGCCCGCCGCACTCGGCAATATCGCGCTGCGATGACCAATTCTTCACATTGAGCGGGGAGCATTCAGCGCCATGGAACTGTCCTTAACTGATCAGCAGCTTTTTACCCTCACTGACGATTGGAGTTCTTCATGGCGAAAATCACCCTGGCCCAGCAATTGGCGACCACCCTTGAACAGGCGGGCATCAAGCGCATCTGGGGCCTGACCGGCGACAGCCTCAACGGCCTGACCGACTCCCTGCGCACCATGGACAGCATCGAGTGGATGCATGTGCGCCACGAAGAAGTGGCCGCGTTTGCCGCCGGTGCCGAAGCCGCCGCCACCGGCGAACTGACCGTATGCGCCGGCAGCTGCGGCCCCGGCAACCTGCACTTGATCAATGGCCTGTTCGATTGCCATCGCAACCACGTGCCGGTGCTGGCCATTGCCGCACAGATCCCCTCCTCCGAGATCGGCCTGAACTACTTCCAGGAAACCCATCCCCAGGAACTGTTCAAGGAGTGCAGCCACTTTATCGAGCTGGTGACCAACCCCGAGCAGATGCCTCACGTGCTGCACCGTGCCATGCGCTCGGCGATCCTCAACCGCGGCGTAGCGGTGGTGGTGATTCCGGGGGATGTGTCACTGTTGGAAGTAGAAGATAAATTCAAACCGTGGCCGGCCCTGCTGGCACCGCGCACCTTGCCGGCGGAACAGGACCTGCAACGCCTCACCGACATCCTCGAACACAGCGGCAAAGTCACCCTGCTGTGTGGCAGCGGCTGTGCCGGCGCCCACGATGAGGTGGTGGCCCTGGCCGACGCCCTCGGCGCGCCCGTGGTGCATGCCCTGCGCGGCAAGGAACATGTGGAGTGGGACAACCCGTTCGACGTCGGCATGACCGGCCTGATCGGCTTCAGCTCCGGCTACCACGCCATGCTCAACTGCGACACGCTGATCATGCTCGGCACCGACTTCCCGTATCGCCAGTTCTACCCGACCGACGCAAAAATTATCCAGGTCGACCGCAACCCACAGGCACTGGGCCGGCGTGCCACGCTGGACCTGGGCATTGCAGCTGACGTCAGTGAGACCATCCAGGCGCTGCTGCCGCGCCTGACCCGCAAGACGGACCGCAGCTTCCTCGAAACCTCGCTCAAGCATTATGAAAAAGCCCGCCAAGGGCTGGATGACCTGGCGGAACCGTCAAAGGCCGGCCGGCCAATTCACCCGCAATACGTTGCGCGCCTGCTCAGCGAACTGGCGGACGACGACGCAATCTTCACCGCCGACGTTGGCTCGCCGACAGTCTGGGCGGCGCGTTACTTGAAAATGAACGGCAAGCGCCGGTTGATCGGCTCGTTCAACCATGGCTCGATGGCCAACGCCATGCCCCAGGCCATCGGTGCGCAAGCCGCGTTTCCCGGGCGCCAGGTGATTTCGATGTCCGGCGACGGTGGGTTCACCATGCTGATGGGGGATTTCATCAGCCTGGCGCAACTGAACCTGCCGGTGAAGCTGGTGGTGTTCAACAACTCTTCTTTGGGCTTCGTCGCCATGGAGATGAAAGCGGCGGGCTACCTGGATACCGGCACCGAGCTGAAAAACCCGGACTTTGCCGCCATGTCCAACGCCATGGGCATCCTCGGTATTCGCGTAGAGCAGTCCGAAGACCTGGAACCGGCCCTGCGCCGCGCACTGGCCCACGACGGCCCGGTGCTGGTGGACGTGGTCACCGCCACCCAGGAACTGGTGATGCCGCCGAGCATCAAGCTGGAGCAGGCCAAGGGCTTCAGCCTGTACATGCTCAAGGCGGTGATGAGTGGGCGCGGTGATGAGGTGATCGAGTTGGCGAAAACCAACTGGCTGCGTTAATAGCGCCGTAGTGGCCGACCACGCGGCCTGACCGCAGACAAAAAAGACCCCGCTTAAATAGCGGGGTCTTTTTTCGCACGGCTGATCAGCCGTGCTGTTTTTCCACCCACTTGCCATAGGCGTCGATAAACGCCTGCAAAAACGGCTTGGTCTTTTCCGAGACCTTGCCCGACTCATCGAACACGCTGCCCGCACCGCCCAGATAGGCTTCCGGCTGCTGCATGCACGGCACATCGAGAAACACCAGCGACTGGCGCAAATGGTGATTGGCCCCAAAACCGCCGATGGCGCCGGGGGACACACTGATCACCGCACCCGGCTTGCCGCTGAAGACACTCTGGCCATAAGGACGTGAACCGACGTCAATCGCATTCTTCAATACACCCGGCACGGAGCGGTTGTATTCGGGGGTCACAAACAACACCGCGTCGGATGAACGCACGTGTTGACGGAAAGTACTGTAGGCTGCCGGCGGTGCAGCACCGTCGATGTCCTCGTTGTAGAGCGGCAAATCGCCAATTTCGACAATGTTCAACTTGAGGTTGGCGGGCGCCAACTCGGCCAGTGCCAGGGCGACCTTGCGGTTGATCGACTCTTTTCTCAAGCTGCCGACCAGTACGGCAATCGTGTAGACCTTGCTCATTGGGGTTTCCCGATTTCTGACTTAAGGAGTTTGTAGTTATAGAGCCTGCGCGACGCTATCACCAGCGCGTTTTTGCAATCCCCAGGGACGTTTACACCGCAGATGGATTTGTAAGTAATGTCTGAAAAAGTCAACGAATAGTATTTTTTTTCAATAGGTAAACTACCCCGCTCTCCTACGGTCTACAGAACCGCAAATCGAGTGTTTATCTCCAGAGGTTCTAAACAGATGGCAGCAGTACTTGTCGGACAGTTCCATGCCAGAGACGCGGAAGGTCGCGTTTATTCGGTGCATGAGTTCCAGGAATCCAACCCGCCCCTCGACGGCCTGGCTGGCTCGGCGCCCACCACCACCTACAAGCTGGCCATTGGCGACCGCGTAGAAAAACTGGATGGCGATGAGTTCAGGCTGATTCAGTCGGGCACTATCATCACCCGCGAATCCGCCACGATCCACGCTTCATAAGACGTTATTCCCCATAGGCGATATCAACATTATCGCCGACGCCTCCTAGTGTCCGGTCCTTGCCGAACGAGAACAGATCAAAGTTGGTTTTGGCCTGGCTGGGAGGATAGTGGTACTGATAGGCCACGCCCCAAGGGTCCGTCAGCATGTCCTGATCCTTGAGATAGGGGCCCCGCCACTTCCCTTCTCCCGCTGGCTGAACCGTCAACACCGCCAGACCCTCGTCGTCGGTAGGATAACGCCCTACATCCTGATGAAACTGCTCGACCGCCTTGCCCAGCTCTTTCAACTGGACCTTGGCCGTGGCGATTTCCGATTGGGTCACGTCGCCGAAGATCCGCGGCCCCACCGCAACCGCCAACACACCGACCACCAGCACCACCACCAGCAGGTCCCACAACGAAAACCCGCGCGTGTCTGTTTTACCGAGCATCGATAAGGCTCCCCCGTGGATCCTCTGGTTGATACGCCCTTTGTATGACCTGCTGGTTGCAGGCGCCAAGGGACTTGATCGTGCAAGTCTAGTTGGGGCGCTGCCGTGGCGGGTCTTTTTTCCACGCCCGGGCCTGAGCCATTGAATCCACGTCGCGCTGAACATAGACTCCGGCCATGCGTTTACGTCATATCGAAGTCATTCAAGCGATTTTACAGACCGGACACCTCGGCACCGCCGCCGAATGGTTGCAACTGCCCGTGGCCGATGTGGACGCTACCCTCAAGGATGCCGAGCTGCAATTGGGCTTCATGCTGTTCGCCAGTGTGCGCGGACGCTTGCAGGCCACCCGGGAAACCCTTGAGCTGCAGGCCGAAATCGCCCACCTCTATGCAGCCCTTGAGCCGGTGCAACGCCTGGCCAGCAGCCTGAAGCACCACCATGCCCCGCCCTTGCGCGCACTGTGCACCCCGCCGCTGGCCAATCAACTGCTGCCCCAGGCGATCGCCGTGCTGCGCCGACGTTTCCAAGACACGCCGTGCAACCTCTCCAGCCATTCCACCCGGGACATCGTCAAAAGCCTGCTGCTGCACGAAGCCGACCTCGGCCTGAGCCTGCACGACCCGGAACACCCGCAAATCCACAGCCAACCGCTGGCCCACGGCAAGCTGCAATTGCTCGCGCCCCATGGCTGGCTGAAGCCTCGGCAGAAGTACATTGCGCTACAGGAACTGGCCGGGCAGTCGATGATCGGCCTTGAAGGCCAGGACCCGCTGAGCCGCCTGCTGGACAGCAAGCTGCAAGCCCTGCGCCCGCTGCCGGTGGTGCAAACGCGGGTGCAGACGTATCAGATGATGCGCAGCATGGTAGAAGCCGGGGAAGGCCTGGCGATTGTCGACCCGTTCACCGCCAGCGGAGCACGGGAAGCCGGGCTGGATGCGTGCCCATTGTCACCGCCGATTGTGGTGACCTTGTATGCGTTGACCCTGAAGGGCAGCGAGCCATCGCCCGCCTTGAATGCGCTGCTGGAGATTGTCACCGAGAAGGCTGAAAGCCTGCTGACAAGCACATTGCCGTGAATGTGGGAGCTGTCGGGCCTTGGCGAGACTGCGAAGACGGCGGCACAGTCGATAAAGAGGTTGCCTGACCTACCGCTATCGCGGCCTCGCTGGGGCTCGACGGCTCCCACAGGGGGTCGGGGGAAGTCTGGGAGTTGTGTGCTCGGTCGCAAGTACTTGGGGTGCGCAAATCGAATGTAGGAGCTGTCGAGCTTCAGCGAGGCTGCGAAGACGGCGGCACAGTCGATAAAGAGGTTGCCTGACACACCGCCATCGCGGCCTCGCTGGGGCTCGACGACTCCCACAGGGGATCGGGGGAAGTCTGGGAGCTGTGTGTTCGGTCGCAAGTACTTGAGTTGCGCAAATCGAATGTGGGAGCTGTCGAGCTTCAGCGAGGCTGCGAAGGCGGCGGCACTGTCGATAAAGAGGTTGCCTGACACACCGCCATCGCGGCCTCGCTGAGGCTCGACGGCTCCCACAGGGGATCGGGGAAGTCTGGGAGTTGTGTGTTCGGTCGCAAGTACTTGAATTGCGCAAATCGAATGTGGGAGCTGTCGAGCTTTAGCGAGGCTGCGAAGGCGGCGGCACTGTCGATAAAGAGGTTGCCTGACACACCGCTATCGCAGCCTCGCTGGGGCTCGACGGCTCCCACAGGGGGTCGGGGGAAGTCTGGGAGTTGTGTGTTCGGTCCAAGTACTTGGGTTGCGCAAATCGAATGTGGGAGCTGTCGAGCTTCAGCGAGGCTGCGAAGGCGGTGGCACTGTCGATAAAGAGGTTGCCTGACACACCGCCATCGCGGCCTCGCTGGGGCTCGACGGCTCCCACAGGGGATCGGGGGAAGTCTGGGAGCTGTGTGTTCGGTCGCAAGTACTTGAGTTGCGCAAATCGAATGTGGGAGCTGTCGAGCTTCAGCGAGGCTGCGAAGGCGGCGGCACAGTCGATAAAGAGGTTGCCTGACACACCGCCATCGCGGCCTCGCTGGGGCTCGACGGCTCCTACAGTTGATCGGTGCAGCTCAGACTGCTTCCAATTCTGTCTTGAACAACCGATACCAGAAAATCGCCACTTCGCGCGTCTGCGGATCAATCCCGCGATAGCGCAGGTGGTCGATCCCGCCCATCACATACCCGCAGCGCTCATACAGCCGGCAGGCACCGAGGTTGTTGTTCTGGGTCTCCAGCATCATCCCCGGCAGGTTCTTCTTGCGGCTCCAGAACTGCGCCACGTCCAGCAATGCCTTGGCCACCCCGTGGCGCCGCGCGGGCAAGACCACCGCCAGCTCATCCACATGGGCGAAGCCGTTCCAGTTGGTGCTGACCACGATATGCCCCACGGGCCGGTCATCGAGGTAGGCCATGAACACCGCACTGTCGGCCGCGTCACGGAAGCTGGCGAATTCCTCGGGATCGATGCCGTAGCATTTGCGGTATGGCACGATACGCTCCACCGCCCACTGGTCGACGCGCTTGCCCATTTTCCGGCTTGCCGTAGGCGTTGACTTCAAAGCTGAAGTCGTTCCCCCACACGTAGGCGTCAAATCCTTCGTCAGCCACCCGGACACTGAGGCCCGGGTACTTCGGGTTCATTACAGCTTGCATAAACATCCTTAACCCTTGATGCAGTCGACGGTGTAACAACGACCACTGCCGTCATCTTCGTGTTGCAATCCATGAACATCGGCAACAAAGCCGGGGAAACTGCTATCGAACGTCCTGGCAAACGCCAGGTAATCAATGATCGAGCGAGTCGATTCGGTAAAGCGCTCACCCGGCATGATCAACGGAATGCCCGGCGGGTAAGGCACCAGCATGACCGCTGCGACCCGACCTGGCAAAGCGTCGATGGACACCGCCTCGACTTCGCCCTTGACCAACAGGTCGTAGGCGTCGGCCGGTTTCATCGCGATTTCCGGCAGTACCGTGTACATCCGCTTCAGGTGCTTGGCCGTGGCATTGCTGCGGTAACAGCTGTGCAACTGGTCGCACAGATCCTTCAAACCCAATCCCTGATACCGCGCCGGGCCCTGCTGAAACACCGATGGCAAACACACAGCAAGGCTCACGTTGGCGTCATAACTGCGCTTGAATTCCAGCAGTTCGGTGAGCAGGGTACTCCACTTGCCTTTGGTGATGCCCATGGAAAACAGCACGAGGAACGAATACAGCCCGGTCTTTTCCACCACCAGCCCACGTTCCCAGAGGAATTTACTGACCACCGCAGCGGGAATTCCGCACTCGCTCAAAGCCCCGCCGGCATTCAGGCCAGGCATCACCAGGGTGACTTTTATCGGGTCCAGCAGCACGTAGTCTTCGGCGATATCGCCAAAGCCATGCCAGTCGGCCTGGGGTTGCAGCAGCCAGTCTGCGGTCACCACCCGGTCAATGCCCGCCACCAGCGGCGGCTGCCAGATGGAAAACCACCAGTCTTCAGCGGCGATGTGCTGGCGCAGGTTGGCCAGGGCACGTCGGAAGCTCAGGGCTTCGTCAAACATCTCCTGCAGCAAGGAACGCCCCGCCGGGCCTTCCATCATCGCCGAGGCCACGTCCAGGGAGGCGATGATGCTGTACTGCGGCGAGGTGGAAATATGCATCATGAACGCTTCGTTGAAGCGGTCGCGGTCCAGCTTGCGCACGCCGCCATCCTGCACATGGATCATCGACGCCTGGCTGAACGCCGCCAGCAGCTTGTGCGTGGAGTGCGTGGTGAACACCAGCGGGCTCTCGGGCGTGCGCGAAGTGCCCATGCCATAGCGCCCGGCGAAAAACTCATGAAACGCCGCGTAGGCGTACCACGCCTCGTCAAAGTGCAGCACCTCGACACTGTTGCCCAGTTGCTGCTTGATCAGCTCGGCGTTGTAGCACAGGCCGTCGTAGGTGGAATTGGTGACCACCGCCAGCTTGACCCTGGCCGGTCGGCCTCGGGTCAGCGGGCTGGCGTCGATCTTGGCGCGGATCGACTCGGGGCTGAACTCGCTCAGGGGAATCGGCCCGATGATCCCCAGTTCATTGCGCTCCGGGCACAGGTACAGCGGGATGGCGCCGGTCATGATGATCGAATGCAACACCGACTTGTGACAGTTGCGGTCCACCAGCACCAGGTCATCCCGGCCCACCATCGAGTGCCAGACGATCTTGTTGGCGGTGGAAGTGCCATTGATCACGAAGTAGGTGTGATCGGCGCCGAAGTTGCGCGCTGCCCGCGCCTCGGCTTCGGCCAACGGGCCGGTGTGGTCCAGCAGCGAGCCGAGCTCCGGCACCGACACCGACAAGTCCGAACGCAGGGTATTTTCCCCGAAGAACTGATGAAACGCCTGCCCCACCGGGCTCTTGCGATAGGCCACGCCGCCGCCGTGACGGGGGTGTGCCAGGAATAATTGGAATCCGCCGTGTGCTGCACCAGGGCCTTGAAGAATGGCGGCAACAGGCCATCCAGGTAGGCGCGGGCCGCACGGGCCACTTGCCGGGCAAGAAACGGCACGGTGTCTTCAAACAGATAAAGAATGCCCCGCAACTGGTTCAGCTCGCTCATGGCATCGGCTGGGGCGTTTTCCAGGGTGACCTGCTCACCGAGGGCGAAGATCGGCAGGTTTGGCGCCCGCACCCGCGCCAGGCGGATCAGCTCCACCATGTTTTGCATCAGATGGGTATTTTCCCCGGCGCCCTCGGCGGCAATCAGCATGCAGGCCAGGCCGTGATGGGTCGAAGCCACCAGGCGACCCTCGGCGTAGTCCACCGCCGAAAAGATACTGAAGCCCTCCTGCTCAAGCTCCCGGGCGATGCCCCGGACGCGGTCGCCGGCAACGGTGTCGGCCTTGATGTCGCGGTGTACGATCAGAACCGGGAACTTCAGGTCTTTGTACATGAGCGCTTGGCGTCCTGAGGGCTATGCCTTCAGGGTAGAAGCTCGGGGCCGATGTGGCGAATGAAGATGTTCAACCGGTGTTCATAAAGCGCCGTCGATGACCTCGCGCAACACCAGCGCCGCTTGCACCGCTTGCTGGCGAGTCGCCAGGTTGGTGAAGCCCATCAACAGGCCTTGCTGACCGCCGGGCTCGATGCTCCAGCCCGACACGGCCTGTATCCCCAGCCCGGCACGTGCGGCGGCCGCAGCGACGGCCTGATCGCAGACGTCCACCCGCAGCCGCGCCAGCAGGTTGATCCCGCCGGACTGCTCATCCACCTGCAAAAGCGCCCCGCAATGACTGGCCAGTGCCTCCACCAGAAAGCCGCGCCGCGCGGTGTAGAGCTGGCGCATTTTTTTCAGGTGACGGGTGAAATGGCCCTGGTCGAGAAAGTCCGCCGTGGTGGCTTGCAGCAATTCGGCGCTGCGGTTTTGCAGCACGCCGGCGCTGGCCTCAAAGGCCGGGAGCAGCGCCCGAGGCACCACCAGATAACCCAGGCGCAGCCCCGGGAAGAGCATCTTGCTGAAACTGCCGGAGTAGATCACCCGGTCGGCCGTGTCCTGGCTCTTGAGCGCGGCCAGGGGCTGGCCCTTGTAGCGAAACTCACTGTCGTAGTCGTCTTCCACCACCCAGCCGCCGTGGGCCTGTGCCCAATCGAGCAAGCGATGGCGCCGCGCAGTACCGAGGGCGACCCCCAGCGGGCTCTGGTGGGCCGGGGTGACAATCGCCAGCCGGGCGCCGGGCGCACGCCGTATGCCCTCCTCCACATCAAGCCCGTCGTGGTCCACCGGCACCGGGACCAACTGCACCCCCAGGTGCAGCAGCAGTTGCCGCGCATGCAGGTAGCCCGGGTCTTCGAACCAGCATGGCTGGCCGGCCATCTGCAGCGCATCACACACCAGCGCGAGGCACGCCGAGTAACCGGCACACACGAACACCTGCTCCGGCGAACACTCCACGCCCCGGTACAGCGCCAGGTATTGCGAGATCGCCACACGCAGCGAGCGGGCGCCACGCACATCGCCCATGGCCAGGCTGTTCACATCGACTCGGCGCACTTGCCGGGTGACCAGCCGCGCCCACAGCTTGCGCGGAAAGCTGTCGAGCGCCGGCAAGCCCAACTGCAACAGGCGCGGGGCCGACGCCGGCGCCACGGGTTCGGGTTCAACCGGCAACGACTTGATCGAGCGCTGCGGCAACGCCTCGGCCACCACTGTTCCCGCCTGGCCCCGCGCCAGGAAGAACCCTTCGCTCACCAGCAACTGGTAGGCCGCCTCCACCGTGCCCCGGGCCACCTTCAGTTCCTGGGCCAGGCTGCGCACCGACGGCACCCGCTCACCGGGGCGCAGTTGGCCCTGGTCGATGGCCTGGCGAAAGCGCCGGTAGATCTCCTGGTATTTGGGCAGTGACGACATCGTTATCCGGCTCACAGTGAATCAGCCCTGAAGTCTGATCTTGTCCCAACCCGCTTGTCCATTCTTGGCCCTATTGAGCCGGCGACCCGGCCGCCACACTGACGGCATCACTTCATGAAACAAGGAGCACCCCATGCAACACCGTCTCGACTACGCCCTGGCGGCGCCCGTCGGCTACAAGGCCCTTGGCTCGGTGCACAGCTACATCCACGGCTGCGACCTGGAGAAGGAATTGATTGACCTGGTGTACCTGCGGGTCTCGCAACTCAACGGCTGCGCCTACTGCCTGGACTCACATTCGCGCGACCTGCTCAAACAGGGCGTGAGCCTGGAAAAGCTGATGCTGCTGGCCGCCTGGCGCGAAGCGTTGCCGTTGTTCAGCCCGCGTGAACGCGCCGCGTTAGCTTGGGCCGAGTCGGTCACCCAGGTCGCACAAACCGAGGTGCCGGACGAACACTATGCCGAGGCCAAGGCCCTCTTCGATGACAAGGAAATTGCCGACCTGACCCTGGCTATCGCCCTGATGAACGCCCTGAACCGCGTCGCCATCAGCTTTCGCAAAGTCCCTGCCGCCGTAAAAGCGCACATGGAGCACGGCAACCATGAATGACTCTGTTGAGTTTGTGCACATCGAAAGCGACGCCGACTGCCTGGCCTGCTTTGCCGTTATGCAGCAACTGCGGCCAAAGCTCGAAGACCCGCACGCCTTCGTCCAGCAGATCCAGCGCCAGCGCGAAACCGGCTACCGCCTGCTGGCCGCCCGGGAAAACGGCCAGGTGCTGGGCCTGGCCGGTTATCGCCTGACGGAAAACCTGCTGTATGGCCGCTTTATCTACGTCGATGACCTGGTGGTGGACGCCTCGCTGCAACGCCGACGCCTGGGTGCGCACCTGCTGGACGAGGTACGCCAGCACACCCGCCGCCTGGGCTATCGCTACCTGGTGCTGGACACCGGCATGCACATGGCCCTGGCCCAACGCTTCTATTTTCGCCAGGGCCTGCTGCCACTGGGGATGCACTTTTCACAGGACCTCGGCCAATGACCCGCGCCCTGCTACTGAGCTTCAGCCCCCACGGCAAGGCCGCCCAGACCTTCCGCCTGGCCCGCGCCCTGCTCCGCGAACAGGCACCCGAGGCCGAAGTGGTCGAACGCGACTACGGCGGCCAGGCCCTGCCGGCGCTGACCCGGGAATACGCCAACGCCCTGACCACGCCCGGCGGCCTGAGCGGCCCGGCAACCGAGCGCTCCGAGCAACTGATTGTCGAGCTGGAAGCCTGTGACCTGTTGATCATCTGCACCCCCGTGCACAATTTCACGGTGCCGGCGGCCCTCAAGTGCTGGATCGACCATGTGGTGCGCATCCACCGCAGTTTCACGGTGAATCCGCAGTTTGAGAAAGTCGGCTTGCTCAAGGACCGGCGCACCTTTGTACTGGTCAGCTCCGGCAGTTCGCGAAAAAACCGCGAGCCCGACTTCCTCACGCCCTACCTGCAGGCGATCCTTGGAACCGTGGGCATTCACGCGGTGGATTTCGTCTATCTGGGGGCCATGGTGCGTGGCGCAGCCGCCGTGCAGCGCAGCCTGGAACAGGCCCACACGCAGTTGGCCGAGGCATTTGACCGGCAAGCGGGCGCCCGGGCGGCAATCAGCGCTGGCGCGTAAAATTAATGGCGCTAGAATCAGCGCCATTTCTACGCCCGCCTCCCTGATACGAGCCACCCATGAGCTTTGATTTCGACACGATCCACTCCCGCCTCGGCACCGGCAGCACCAAGTGGAGTCGTTACCCGCAAGACGTTCTGCCGATGTGGATTGCCGACATGGACATCGCCGCACCACCGGCTGTGCTTCAGGCGCTGCACCAGCGCCTCGGTCAACAGATCCTCGGCTACAGCGTGGCCTGCGATGGCGTGCGCGAGGCGATCGTCGCCGACCTGTGGGCCAAGTACGCCTGGCGCGTACAGCCGGATGAGTTGCTGTTCCTGCCGGGGGTCGAGCCTGGTTTCAACATGGCGCTGCACGCATTTGTGCAGCCCGGCCAACCGGTGGTGTTACAAACCCCCAACTATCGCCCGATCCGCCTGGCGCCCGGCCACTGGAACCTGCCGAAGATCGAAGTGCCATTTGAGCTGAGCGCCGAAGGCGAGTACCTCACGCCGTTGCCGGCAATGCGTGAAGCCCTCACCGGCGCCGGGGCGCTGCTGTTGAGCAACCCGCACAACCCGATGGGCAAGGTCTTCCCCCGTGAGGAACTGCTGGCCGTGGCCAGCGCCTGCCTGGACCAGGGTGCGCTGATCGTCTCCGATGAAATCCACGCCGAGCTGTGCTTTGACGGCCGCCGGCATATTCCCACCGCCAGCCTCAGCCCCGAGATTGCCCAGCGCACCATCACCCTGATGTCGGCGAGCAAGGCGTATAACGTCGCCGGGTTGAAGACCTGCTTCGCGGTGATCCAGAATCCCGAGATCCGCGAGCGCTTCAACCAAGCCCGCTGCGGCATGGTCGACAGCGTCAGCCCCCTGGGCCTGGAAGCCACGCGTGCGGCCTACAGCGACTGCGGCGACTGGCTGCAGGCGCTGGTGGCCTACCTGCAAGCCAACCGCGATTACCTGCTGAACGCCGTGCAAACCCGCCTGCCCGGCGTGGTCATGCATGCGCCTCAAGGCACCTACCTGGCCTGGCTGGATTGCAGCGCCCTGGGCCTGGACGACCCGCAACGGTTCTTCCTCGAACAGGCCAGGGTCGGCTTGAGCGCCGGGATTGAATTCGGCGATGACAGCCAGCAATTCGTGCGCCTGAACTTCGGCTGCCCACGGGCCATGCTGGAAGAAGGCATCGCCCGCCTGGAACGCAGCCTGCGTCACCGTTAAGGCGCAATTCACAACTTTTCGCAACGACCGCCGAACCCCTGCTGTTACTGTTTTTGCCGATTCGTCCCACCGGTAACAGCAGGAGTTCCATGGCATGACGACCCAGCCGCTCAACCGCTCGACCGACCCCAAAGCCCTTCCTCTCACACCGCCCAAGTCCGGCGCGGCGTTCCACGTGCTGCTCAAGAACAGCGCCAACAACAAGAAGGTGGAGGCCGGCGACAAAACCGCGCAAGGGCTCGCTGCCAGCAAGGAACAAGGCTATGAACTGGCCGCCAAGGACGCCGCGCCGCCCACCACCCTGGGGGATTACAAGGCCATCGGCCCGGCGGACGAAGTCGGCCCCGGCCTGATCCGCTATGAAACCCAGGACGGCAAGAAAGTCATCGTCAGCGAAAAAGACAGCCCCGAGCTGTTCAAGCAAGTCAGCGCCGACTTCAAGGCACTCTCCGGCGTCAACGCCAGCGAAGCCGCCGGCTACCAGCGCCTGGGCGGCGACGCCACGGCCCCGGAAAAGCTCGGTGATTACAAATCCCTCGGCCCGCCCGACGAAACCGGCCCCGGCGTGATTCGCTACGAGACCCAGGACGGCAACAAGTTCGTCATCAGCCAGCGCGACAACCCGGAGGCCTTCCAGAAAGCCAAGGAAGCCTATGAAAGCTTCACCGGCCTGGGCAGCAGCGAAGACGCCGGCTATAAGCGCGCCAGCGACAACGAAGTGTGGCCGCCCTACGCCGGCACCACCGTCGGCCCTAAGGATGAAGTCGGCCCCGGCCTGATCCGCTTTGAAAGCAACGGTCAGAAAATGGTCGTGGCCCGCGACGACAACCCCAAGCTGTTCGACTACCTGGCAGGCCTGCACGAGGTCTACACCAGCCCCGACAAAAAGGCCGCCGTAGAGTCCGCGCTCAACGACGGCTCGACCCTGGCAGACGCCAATACCAAGGCGCCGGAGCTGAACGACTACAAGGGCTTCGGCTGGATCGAAGGCCAGCAAGGCAATGTGCTGACCTATGAAACCCACGACGGCACCAAGGTCGTCGTATCGGCCGACGTCAGCCCGGAACTGTTCAAGAGCGTGGCCACCGCCCAGGACACCTGGAGCAAGATCCACTCCAGTGAAGACGCCGGCTACAAGCTGGCCGGGCCGAATGACTTCCTGAAGAACACCGAGATCACCTTCGGTTCTCCCGACGAGCTGGGGGACGGCCTGATCCGCTATGAAACGAGCGAAGGCAAGGTCATCGTCTCCAAGGAGCTCAGCCCGCAGCTCTACGACGAAGTGGTGGCGAAATGGGAAGCCTGGAGCGCCGGCACCGTCGACGAGACCCGCGCCAAGTACAACCTGCCGAGCAACGATGAGCTCGACGTGCTCAACCTCGACACCGGCGTGCATGCCGACAAGGACGACGACAAATCGCCGACCCAGAGCGTCAGCGAGCTGGCCACCACCGAACTGATCGACACCTACCGCGCCGGCGTCAAGGACGGCTCGATTCCCAAGGACGATCCACGGGCCAAACTGGTCCGCGCCCTGGAAGCCCAGGCCGCCTACCAGAACGGCCATGGCATCACCGGCTACGAAGAATCCAAGCGCCCGTTCAACACCACCTGGCGCGAGTTCGATGACAAGCAGACCGAGCTCACCTCCGCCGACATGCACGACATCATCGACGGCAAGGCGGTGCAGGAGCAGATCGGCGAGTTGTTCAAGGACCCGACGGTGCAGGCCGACTACAAGACCAAGATGGACGACGCCATCAGTCACCTGCCCAACAAGGACGAGATCAAGCAGAAGCTTCTCGACCTGACCAGCAACCCCGACTATGTGCTGTACCTCAAGGACCTGCAAAAACAGGGCAAGAGCCACGAAGCCCAGCAGGATCTGAGCAACACCCTGACCTCGCTGTCGCTGTTCGACCCGGAAGCCGCCACCAAGGCCGCGCAGAATATCCAGGCCGATGGCCTCACCACCGACCTCAACGAGATTCTCTCGGACCCGAGCAAGATCTCCGACGACAACAAGGAGTTGGCCACCAAGGACCTGTTCGGCCTGCTCAAGGGCGTGCTCAAGGGCAACCTGCTGGACCTGCCGCGCCGCAGCCAGGAAGTGCTGGAGAAATTCCTCAACGAAGGCCTGGAGGGCAAGGAGAAATCCTCGGCCGTGACCAAGGCCCTGGAAGAGCTCGGCGACGTCTACAAGAACAGCGGCACCATCAGCGAAGCCGACGTGAAAACCGCCCTGAGCAAACCGTATATCCCGGTGGCGGATCGCGGCATGCTCGGCGAAGTGTTCAACACCCTCAACAGCAAAGGCATCCTCGGTTCGATGGGCGCCGGCGTCAGCCTGTTTTCGGGGATTTACCAACTGGTGGGCAAAGGCGGCAAGCTCGGCGAAACCCCGGCCCAACGCATGACCATCGCCAAGGACTTCCTGAGTTTTGCCGGCGGCGCCAGCCACTTCGTCAAGCTCGGTGACAAGATCGGCGAAGCCCTGGGCAAGGGCGGCCTGGTGGACTTCCTCGGCCTGGACAAGACCCTGCCGGAAATCTGGGGCAAGGAAGGGGCGGCCGGCAAAGTCATCGACTTCAGCAAACCCACCGAAATCGACTCAAAGGTCAGCAAGGAAATCGCTGCGGCCCTGGACGCGGTTCCCGACAGCCAGTACGACGGCGTGGCCAAGCTGTTTGGCGAGGGCGACAAGGCGGTAACCGAAGCCACCGAAGGCCTCGCCACTCACCTGGATGACGGCCTCAAGGCAGCCGGTGCGGCCAAGCTTGGCGCCTCCCAATCGGCGAAGATCGCCGGTTCCGTGATCAAGGTGTTGGGCCCGGCGACGGACATTGCCGGTGGTTTTGCCGACATTGTGCTCGGCGCCCTGGCGATCAAAAGCGGCGTGGACAGCAAAGACCCGTTGGCTCAGGCCGCAGGTGGCTTGCAAGTGGCGGGCGGTGCGTTCGGCGCGTCGGCCGGGGTATTGGGTGCGGCGGCGCTGTTTGGCGCAGGCACGGCGGCGGCGCTGACCGGGCCGCTGTTCCTGGTGGGCGTGGTGTTGGCGGTGGTAGGCGGAATCATCGGCTACTTCGTCGACCACAATAAAAAACAGAAGGCTACCGAGAAGGAAAACGACTGGTACCGCGACCTGGCCGGCGACGGTTTGCTGCAGGACAACTGGGCCGACAAGGTCGAATACGCCCACTACGAGATCCACCACTACCACGGCCGCGACACGCCGACCGATGACAGCCTGTTCCGCTTCCAGCAATCGGAGTGGGAGCATTTCGACTCCACACCACAAAGCGGCGGCTCGTCGAGCAACCGGCTGGATGGGGATTTGCACAAGGACTACAAGGACCCGAGTGAAACGCCCAAGGCACTGCCGGATGCTTCGGATGAGAAGCCTGGGTCCCGGCCATCGGGAGGCGGGCCTCGGCTCAACTAACTCTCCAACGGCTGTATGCAAAACAAAATGTGTGAGCGGGCTTGCTCGCGAAAGCGGTGGATCAGTCATTGTAGATGTCGACTGTCACACCGCCTTCGCGAGCAAGCCCGCTCCCACATTTGGATTGGGTTCACAACTGGACTCGGGTTTACAGCTTGGCGATCGACACTTCAGTCGACTTCACAAAGGCAATCACTTCACTGCCCACCTTCAATTCCAGGTCACGCACCGAGCGTGTGGTAATCACCGACGTCACGATCCCCGACGCGGTTTGCACGTCGATCTCGGACACCACTTCGCCGATCAGGATTTCCTTGATCACGCCTTTGAACTGGTTGCGCACGTTGATCGCTTTAATGGTCATGTCGGCTTTCCTTTGGTCTGTTGGGTCAATCCGCACGAATGCGCAGGCACTCAAAGTGCCCTATTCGTGAAACCAACAAAAGGAATATATAACTCTTTATTTATTCCATAAAAACATATGCAAGCTGTTGCACAGCCAACAGTGATTCAACAAAGTGCCCGCCTCCCCACTCCCAACCACTCCCCACGTAGCAGCTGTCGAGCCCAAGCGATACTGCGTCAGCGGTCTATCTGACACACCGCGAACGCAGCCTCGCTTGGGCTCGACAGCTGCTACACCAGGGTGCTGCCCTGCCCTGCAAAGACGCTGGCACAGAGACTGCATATTCCTATAACGCATGATGGAACATGCCATATGAATTTTCTGAATATAAGAAAAGCCTTCTCTTTTCCCGCCTTGTCCGGAGCTGTTCCATGAAACCCTTCTTCAATACCCTGTTGGGCGCCTGCGCCCTCGCCTTCAGCCTGCAACCCCTGGCCCAAGCAGCGGAAACCGACCCTGCGCAAGTCAACCTGGACTACGCCTACTACTCCCCGGTGAGCCTGGTGCTCAAGCACTTCGGCTGGCTTGAAGAAGCGCTGCCGCAAACCAAGGTCGGCTGGGTGTTGAGCCAGGGCAGCAACCGTTCCCTGGAATACCTCAACAGCGGCGGCGTCGACTTCGCCTCGTCCGCCAGCCTGTCGGCGGTGCTCAGCCGGGCCAATGGCAGCCCGATCAAGTCGGTGTATGTGTACAGCCGCGCCGAGTGGACTGCACTGGTGGTGCGCAAGGACTCGACGTTCAACAGCGTCAGCGACCTCAAGGGCAAGAAAATCGCCGCCACCAAAGGCACCGACCCGTATCTGTTCACCCTGCGCAGCCTGCAGAAAGCCGGCCTGAGCAAGGACGACGTGGAGCTGGTGCACCTGCAGCACCCGGACGGCCGTACCGCCCTGGAGAAAGGTGATGTGGACGCCTGGGCCGGTCTCGACCCGCACATGGCCGCCAGCGAAATCCAGGCGGGTTCGCGCCTGCTGTACCGCAACAAGGACTTCAACAGCTACGGCGTGGTCAGCGTGACCGACAAATACGCCAAGGAGCATCCACAGACCATCGCCAAGGTGCTCGGTGCCTATGAAAAAGCCCGCAACTGGGCGGTGAAACACCCCGACGAATTCGCCAAGCTGCTGGCCGACGAATCCGGCCTGCCCCTGGACGTGGCCAAGCTGCAATTGTCGCGTACCGACCTTAGCAGCCCATTGCTCACTGCCCAGGACGTGGTGTCGTCCAAGGCGGCCGCGCCGATCCTGGTGTCGGAAGAACTGGTGCGCCGTGGGGTGAATGTGGATCAGGTGATCGACCAGTTGATCGACCCAAGCTTTGGCCAGGCTTTGCCTCGTCCATAAGGGGAGCGTCATGAGCAGCAAAAGCGAAACCCTGCCCGTCGCACTCGCGCCAACGCTCACCGTGCAGCGCAGCGCCTGGCCGCGGCGGCTCAAGGGCCTGGCGTTGCCGGTGTTGATCCTGGTGATCCTTGAAGTGGTGGTGCGCATCGGCTGGCTGCCGTCCTACCAGATGCCGGCGCCCAGCGAGATCGCCGTGACCCTCACCGACCTCGCCGAAGGCGCGCTGTGGAAACACATCAGCGCCAGCCTGTTGCGGGTGCTGCTGGGGTTCGCCATTGGTGCCAGCCTGGCGTTGGTGTTTGCCGCCTGGGTCGGCTTGAGCCGCGAAGCCGAGGCGTATCTGGAGCCGACCTTCGCCGGCCTGCGCTCGATCCCGAGCCTGGCCTGGGTGCCGCTGTTGCTGCTGTGGCTGGGCATTGATGAGACCTCGAAGATCGTGCTGATTGCCATCGGCGCGTTCTTCCCGGTGTACCTCAATGGCGTCGCGGCCATTCGCGACATCGACCGCAAGCTGGTGGAAGTCGGGCAGATGTATGGCTTCAGCCGCACGCGCCTGGTGCGTCGCATCCTGTTGCCTGCCGCCCTGCCCGGCCTGTTCACCGGCTTGCGCAGCGGCCTGAGCCTGGCGTGGATGTTCCTGGTGGCGGCCGAGTTGATCGCCGCGACCAGGGGCCTGGGTTACCTGCTCAGCGATGGCCGGGAAACCTCACGGCCCGACATTGTGCTGGCGGCGATCATCGTGCTGGCGCTGCTGGGCAAGATCAGCGACGGCCTGTTGGCGGCCCTGGAAAAACGCTGCCTGGCCTGGCGCGATACCTTCAACGGCCAAGGCCCGGAGAATTGAGCATGAGTGAAGCGCTACTGGATATTCGCGTCGAGCGGAAAAACTTCGGCGCGACGACGGTGCTGACCAACGTCCATTTGGCCTTGCAGCCGCGGGAAGCCGTCAGTTTGCTGGGCCCCAGTGGCTGCGGCAAAAGCACCTTGCTGCGGATCGTCGCCGGGCTGGAAAAGGACTATCAGGGGGAACTGCTGCAAGGCGGTGGTGAGGTCGCGTTTGTATTTCAGGAGCCACGCCTGATGCCGTGGCTGACGGTGGAGCAAAACATTGGTTTCAGCGATGACGTTGGCTATGACAAGGCCTGGGTCGCGCAGTTGATCGATGAGGTGGGGCTTACGGGTTTTGGCCAGGCGTTGCCCAAGGCGTTGTCTGGCGGGATGGCGCAACGGGTGGCGATTGCTCGCGGGCTGTATTCACGACCGCAGGTGCTGTTGCTGGACGAACCGTTCAGCGCGGTGGATGCGTTTACCCGCATGAAGCTGCAGGACCTGCTGCTGCAATTGGCCGAGCACCACGGGATCGCCCTGCTGCTGGTGACTCACGATGTGGACGAGGCGCTGTACCTGAGTGACCGGGTGTTGGTGATGGATAACCGGCCGAGCAGTATTCGCCAGGAGCTGGCGGTGGAGCTGGTGCATCCGCGGGATCGGCGGGATCCGCTGTTGGCGCGGCTCAAGGCACTGGCGTTGACTGAGCTGCAACGGGCGCATGTGATCTGAAAGGCACGTGTTGAGTCCGCCCAAAATCAAAAGCTGAAGCGGGCACGGTTCAAATGTNNGGTCGTTAACGATGACGCGGGCATCCTGATTCAACGCGGCGCTCTCAGGTTCTTCGCGAGCAAGCCCGCTCCCACAAGGATCGCATCAAGCAGCCGATTTACGCGGCGTCAACGTCACCCAATACTGCGTACGGGACTGCACTTGCAGCGGCATCGTCGACGCCAGCAACGCAAGAATTCGATCGGTATCGGCCAACTGAAAACTCCCAGTGACCCGCAGCGCTTCAAGGCTCGGGTCCCAGCGCAGCACACCCGGCCGATACCGCTCCAGCTCCCGCAAAAAATCACCCAAGAGCTGGTTCTGCGCAGTCAGCACACCGTCGCGCCAACCCAATTGCAACGCATCAAACCCCACCGCAGCGCCCATCCCCGACGCCTGCAACCGTGCCTGCTGCCCCCCCTGCAATGTCGCCACTTGCCCACGCAGGTCCTGCACCTGCACCGCGCCCTTCAACACCGACACCAAACACCCGGAAGACAACTGCCGCACACACACTTCAGCCTGGCTGACGATCACTTGGCCATAACGCGTCTGCACCGTCAGCGTACCAGCCCCCGGCACCGTCAACGCCATCTCCCCTTCCACCAGCGTCACACGGCGCCGGGCCGTATCCACGTCCACCGCGCTCGCGGTATTCAGTTGCAGGCTGCTGCCATCCAACAGCGGCACTCGCTTGCGTTCGCCAGTGGCGGTGTGCAGGTCGGCGCGCCACACGTCGATAGGCAATTGCCGGCTGAGCAACCACGCGGTTGGCAACAACGCGGCGACGCCCAAGGCACGCTTGAGTACTGCACGCCGTCCCGGTTGCGGACGATCAAGGCTGGCCATGGCCAACGCTGGCGGCAAGTCGGTAAACCGTTGGCGCAGCGATTGGGCTTTTTGCCAGATCTGCTCATGCTGGGGATGGCTGTCACGCCACTGCTGCAGGCGGGCGTGATCTCGTTCGGTGGCGCTGCCGGACTCCAGCAACGCCAGCCATTGCGCCGCCGCCCGGGCGAGATCCGGCGCAGTACGGCTCACAGTTCCACCAGCAGGCAATGCTCGTAAGCCTGGGCCATGTAGCGCTTGACCGTACGCTCGGATACCTTGAGCCGCTCGGCAATCTCCCGATAGGCGAGTCCTTCCAGCTGGCTCCAAAGAAACGCGCGGCGCACTACCGCCGGCAAACCGTCGAGCAATTCATCCAGGGCTTGCAGGGTTTCCAGCAGCAACCAGCGTTGCTCCGGCGACGGCACGCAAGCCTCCGGCAACTGCATCAACGCATTGAGATACGCCTGTTCCAGACTGCGCCGCTGGTGAAAATTCACCAGCAAGCGCTTGCCCACCGTTACCAGATAGGCCCGGGGCTCCTGCAATTGCGCAATCGGCTGCGCGCTGGCCAGCACCCGCAGGAACGTGTCCTGGCTCAGGTCGGCCGCATCCCAGGCGTTGCCCAAGCGGCGCCGCAGCCAGCTTTCGAGCCAGCTGCGGTGGTCGCGATACAACGTGTGAAGGCTGGGTTCAGCGAGGTGCGTCGGCACTACAGCATCATTCATGGCAAGTAACCTGCGCGGCGCGAGTCAGTCTCAAATGAGATTCATTCTATTTAATAACCTGCCGGCGTACCACGTTCTTTTCGACTAACCGTTGCCCACTTCTCCATCGAACAGTTGACCGCGCCCCACCACACGACCTGAACCGAGCACCGCACCCGGCGCCAGCACGCCATTGGCTCCCACCCGGCACTGATCCCCAAGCAGCGCGCCAAACTTGTCACAGCCGGTGCGCTGCAACTGCCCGTCAATGCGCACCTGCACTTCCTTGTCGTCACGCTCGTTCCGGTAGTTGGCCACGATACTGCCGGCTTCCAGGTTAACCCCGCGGCCCAATACCGAATCACCGACAAAGTTGAAATGCGCCAACTTGCTGCCGCTGAAGACAAAGGACGTCTTGAGCTCGGCACCCGGTCCGAAGATGCAATATTCATCCACCCAGCAACCGCCGCGAAGGTAGGCACCGGCAGCGATAAAACAGTGGGCGCCGATGATCAGCGGCGATTTCAAAACAGCGCCCGCCTCCACGACCGCAGTACGGTGCACGGCAATCTCGTCATGAATCTCATAGTCATCATCAGAAAGCCCCGCCAGCAATTTGCGAACGATTTCCGGCGCCTGGGTCACCAACTCCCACGGCGCAAGATCCACCCAGGGTGCCAGCGGCGAACGGGAAAAATCAGCGATGTAATCGGTCAGTCGAATCAACGTCGAGCCCTCTACAGATCAGAGAAGCCCGAAACGCTAACACCCCCGTCACTGCCCGTCGAGCAGCACCGGTTTGCCCAACTCGCCGATCTTCTCCAGCCGCGCCCACACGATGTTGCGGCTGATATTCAGCAGGCGCCCGGTCTGCAACTGGTTGCCATGGCAATAGCGATAGGCCGCGCGAAAGATCGTCTCTTCGATGTGCTCGTAGAGGTCCGGAATGTTCTGTTCGAACAACGCAGTGAGCGCCGCCTCCAGGCTCACCGGCCCAGTGATCGCAGGCGCGGCCTGGTTCGCCTCGTCCTGGCGAATGCCGGAAGAACGCATGTCCACCAGGTGCAAATCCGGCGGCTGCACCAGTTGATTGCGGCACACCAGCAACGCATGGTGAATGGCGTTTTCCAGCTCGCGAATATTCCCCGGCCAGCTGTGTTCCAGCAGCTTGCGCTCGGCATCGATGCTCAGTGACGCGCGGTTGTAGCCGAGGCGCTGGCAGTGCTCTTCAAGAAAAAATTCCGCCAGCGGCAGGATGTCGCCGGGCCGTTCCCGCAGGGGCGGCAGGCGGATGGTGGCGACGTGCAGGCGGTAGAACAAATCCTCACGAAAATGCCCCGCCACCACCGCGTCGGCGAGGTTGACGTTGGTGGCCGCCACCAGCCGTACGTTGATCGGAATCGGTGTGCGCGAGCCCAGGCGCACCACTTCTCGCTCCTGCAACACCCGCAATAATTTGACCTGCATGTTCAACGGCAAATCGCCGATCTCATCCAGAAACAGCGTGCCGCCGTTGGCCGCTTCGAACCAGCCGGCCTTGTGGGTGGTGGCGCCGGTGAATGCGCCTTTCTCGTGGCCGAACAACTCACTTTCCACCAGGGTTTCGGCGAAGGCGCCGCAGTTCACCGCCACAAACGGTTCACGCCCGCGACGGCTCAGGTGATGGATATGCCGCGCGACCAATTCCTTGCCGGTGCCGGTCTCGCCGATGATCAAGGTGTTGGCCTCACTGGGGGCCAGGCGCTCGATACGCGCCAGCAATTCCTGTGAGCGCGGGTCCTTGAAGACCAGCACGGTGGCGCGCACCGACTTGGTCAATTCACGGGCATTGGGATGGGTGATCAGCGACATGGTGCATTCCTGGCAGTAAAAGCGCGTGTCAATAGTGCATGAAGTTTTCTATACCATTTAATTATTAATTAATATTTATATATTCCCAAAAAGAATATGCCAACACGTCGCACCTCGCCTGCTGCTGGAGCAGCAATCAGCCAGCACCTGCGTGTGTGCAGATCAACACCAAGCCGTTGCCAGGCAGTCCTTCGAAAACCCGCAAAGCCACGTTCTACAAGGCGTGCAGCGCGTTTTTCGGCTGATGGCATGCAATCTGCTCTCTCCCTCTCAACGCCACCTGCCCTGTAGGAGCTGGCTTGCCAGCGAAGAGGCCCTAAAGCCTTGCACCGACTAAACGGACGCTTTCGCCGACAAGCCGGCTCCTACAGGGGGTCGCGATCACTTAGCAGGGAGATCCCAATGAAAAGATTCTGGCGCAACAGCATCGCCACCATGTTCGCTGTGCTGGTCAGCACCGGCGTGCTGGCCGAACAGGCGCCACCGGCGTCGGTGAAGATCGCGATCGTCGCCTACACCCAGGGCGGCAAACCGGTGTTCGGCGGCATCGCCGGGCGCGTCATCGAAGACGGCTGGCTCGAAGCGCAACTGCGTGAGCGCGGGGTCAAGCTGGAGTGGATCGCCCTGCCCCATGCCGGCGCCGGGCCGCAGATCAACGAAGGCTTCAGCAACAACAGCCTGGACTTCGCCGTACGCGGTGACCTGCCCTCGGTAATTGCCGGCGCCGGTGGCGTACCAGGCAAGCTGATCGTGCCCGGTGGCAGCGGCAACAATATTTACCTGGTGGTACCGGAAGGCTCCGCCGCGAACACCATCGAAGACCTCAAGGGCAAGCGCCTGGCGCTGCATCGCGGTCGGCCATGGGAGTTCGCCTTCAGCAACTTCCTGGCCAGCAAGGGCCTGAAGCTCGACGATTTCAAGATTGCCAACCTCAACCCGCAAGTCGGCGCCGCGGCTGTGTCTGCCGGCAAGGTCGACGCAGCAGTGTTGCTCAGCGAGGCCTATGCCCTGGAAGACAAAGGCGTGGGCAAGATCATCTGGTCGACCAAGCAAGGCAGCAACGACTGGCGGCTGGTGTCCGACCTGTGGGGCACCGAGACCTTCGTACAGCAGCACCCGGATATCACCCAATTGCTCGCCACCGCCTGGGTGAAAGCTGCGTGGTGGATTTCCCAGCCACAGAACCAGGACGCCTATTACCAACTGTCATCCCGCGCCGGCACCGCCGAGAGCGTGCTGCGTCGCGACGACCAGAACGACCCGGTGGCCTGGAAGGATCGCTGGGCGCCAAAAAGCGACCAGCAACTCAAGGCTCATTACCAGGCCCTCACCACCTACGCCCTGGCCAATCACCTGATTCGCGACACCTACGACATCGGCCCGTCACTGGCCACCGGCTTTACCAACCAGGCCCTGATCGACCTGAAACTCACCGACTACTGGCCGGCCCTGCGTGGCCAGGTCAGCACCAATCCGTAATAGGGAAATTGAGCATGAAACTGCCGCACTCCTTTGCCTTCGGCCTCAGCGTCCTGGCCCTGTCCATGAGCGTGTTTGCTGCCGACACCTACGCCCCCAAACCTGACCCGCTGCAAGGTGATGGCCGCGTCTCGGCTTTCTACACCTGGGAAAAAGCCATCCCGGCCGTTCCCGGCAAACTGCTGCGCAGCGAGCCGCTGGACAACACCCTGAGCCTGGCCAATGCCGCCAGCGCCCAACGCATCCTGTACACCTCCACCGACGGCATCGATAACAAGACACCGATCGTGGTGTCCGGCGCGTTGTTCCTGCCCAAAGGCACGCCGCCTGCCGGTGGTTGGCCAGTGGCGAGCTGGGGCCATGGCACCGTGGGCGTGGCGGATGTGTGTGCGCCGTCGTGGCAAGGTCGCTCCTACCGTGACGTGGCCTACCTCAATCGCTGGCTGGCCGAAGGCTTTGCCGTCGTCGCCACCGACTACCAGGGCCTCGGCGTACCCGGTGGCCATCCGCTGCTGAACAGCCGCATGGCCGCCTACGGGATTCTCGACGCCGCCAAGGCCGTGGTGGCCGGGGTACCCGGGCTGGCCGACAAAGTGCTGATCGTCGGCCAGTCCCAAGGCGGTGCCGGCGCCTTCGCCGCAGCCGCCTATGCCGCCACCTACGCTCCGGACCTGGGAGTGAAAGGCAGCATCGGCACCGGCGTGATCTACACCCTCGACTACGCGAAGAACCCCAGCGAGGAAGTGCGCAACAAGGTCGATCCCACCCTGGCCTACGGCTTCTACACGTTGCTCGCCGCCCAGCAATACGACCCGAGCATCAACCCCGCCGACTTCTATACCGACAAGGCCCTGCCGATTTTCGAGCAGGCCCGTACCAGTTGCCTGTTCGCCCTCGAAGGCGATGTCGAAGGCCTCGGCCTGAGCATCGCCAACACCAAGAAAGACTACAAGGGCAAGCAACTCGCGCCGTGGCTGGCGCAGGTGTCTTACCCGACGCTGAAAACCTCGAAGCCGATTTTCATCGGCACCGGCGCCGAAGACACCACGCCGGCCGCCGCGACCCAGGTCAAGCTGATGCAGGACGCCTGCAAGGCTGGCTCCATCGTCGAAGGCCACCTGTACAAAGGCCTGGGCCACAGTGCCACGGTCAATGCATCGCTCAAGGACTCGATCCCGTTTGCCCACAAAGTCATCAACGACCAGCCGATCACCCCGATCTGCGCCCCCACCGCGCAATAAGCAGGAGGCTTGCATGAGCATCGAATTCTTTACCCGCCTGCCCTTGCACGGCGAAACCCAGTTCCTGCCCGGCGACCCGCGCAACCGGGGCGACTGGCATCGCAGCGGGCCCAGCACCGGCGCGGTGTCGGGCTTCAGTGTCGGTGATCATTTCACCTACATCGACTACCTCGGGCAAATCGCCAGGGCTGCGGAGATCAACGGCTTTGGCGGCGCACTGATGGTCAACGCGCCCACCGGCGAAGAACCGTGGACCGTCTGCGCGCTGCTGGCCCGGGAAACCCGTACCCTGCAATTCGTCACCGCCTTCCAGCCTTACCACTACACCCCGTGGGTGGCGGTGCAGCAGGCGGCGACCTACCAGCGGGCCACCGGCAACCGCCTGGTGTGGAACATCATCAACGGCGGCTCGGACGTGATCCAGCGCCAGGTCGGCGACTTCAGCGACCACGATGAACGCTACGAACGCGCCACCGAATTCATGGACGTGGTCAAGGGCTTCTGGCACAACGAGTCCTTCCACTACGACGGCAAGTTCTACAAGGCCGACGGTGGTGGCCTGCGCGGGCCATTGAAGAAAGCCCAGTTGCCGCTGATCTGCACCGCCGGTTCGTCCATCGCCGCCCGGGAGTTTGCCGCCAAGCATGCCGACTTCTACCTGATGCGCGCCGAACACCCGGACGAAATCGCCGCCCTGATCGCCGACCTGCGCGAGCGCGCGCTGAAATGGGGCCGCACTGACATTCGCTTCGGCCTGTCGATTGACGTGATCACCCGGGAAACCGAAGAACTGGCCCGCACCGAAGCCAAACGCTTCTTCGACGAAGGCATCGCCCGCGGCGCGGTCAAGGCCGTGGCGGCCCACGCCGGGTTGCGTACGGCGCGCAAGCTCAGCTACGAGCACGGCTTCAGCGAAAAAACCGAGACCCAGGGCTTCGATGACTTCTTCATCCACCCCAATGTATGGACCGGTTTTGGCTACATCGGTATTCCACCGGGCTGTGCGCTGGTGGGCAGCTACGAGAACGTGGTGGCGCGGATTCGCGAGTACAACAGCATCGGCATCGACCTGTTCTTCCTCGCCGGCTATCCGCACCTGGAAGAAGCCTACCGCCTCGGCGAGCACATCCTGCCGCACTTTCGCAGTGAACGCGCCGAGTTGAGTCGTCCCCAGGAGCCGGTGTTGGAACTGCGCTCCGCCAACGGCCCGGCCGGAGTCTGATGCCATGAGCCTACTGCTTAGCCGTCGGGACTTTCTCGGCTACAGCGTGACCGTCGGCGGCGGCTTGCTGCTGGCCGGTTGCGGCCCCGCTGACACGCCCAAAAACGTCACCGGCAACGATCAACCCCGCTACGGCGGGCGCCTGCGCCTGGGGATTCTCGACGGCAACCAGAGCGGCAACCTCGATGCCCACAAACCCATTGGCAGCGGCATCGTTCGCGGCTTTGCGTTGTACAGCAAGCTCTGGGAATGGGACGAGCAGATGCAGCCGCGCCTGGCTCTGGCCGAGTTCGCGGAGCCGAATGCCGACGCCAGCAGCTGGACCCTGCGCCTGCGCCCCGGCCTGGAATTCCACAACGGCAAGACCATCGACGCCGACGACCTGATCTTCTCGATCCGCCGCCTCACCGACCCGCAGCTGGCCTCGCCCTACGCGGCGCTGCTGCACTGGGTGGACCGCGACAACCTGGTCAAGCTCGACAACCGCACCGTGCGCCTGAGCTTCCGGGAGGGGCGTAGCTACATGCCGCTGGCAGAAACCTGGGTCAATTTCGGCGGCATCGTGCCGGTGGACTACCACCCGGTCACCAACCCGGTGGGCGCCGGCCCCTACAAGCTCAAAAGCTTCACCCCCGGCCAACGCTCACTGTTTACCCGCTTCGAGAACTACTACAAGGACGGCAAGCCCTACGCCGATGAGCTGGAGATCATCGACTTCAAGGATCAGGTCTCGCGCCTGGCCGCCCTGCGTTCCGGGCAAATCGACATGGCCAACGTGATGCCCACCGAGCAGTTGCCGATCCTGCAAAAGGACCCGCGCCTGAAGGTGATCACCTCGGTGACCGGTAACTGGCTGTCGTTCGACATGAACCTCGACAAGCCGCCGTTCAACGACCCACGGGTGCGCGAAGCGTTTCGCCTGATGGCCGACCGCGAAGAACTGGTGCGCCGCGCGTTGAATGGCCAGGGCCGGGTGGCCAATGACCTGTATGCGCCCAGCGACCCGACCTTCAACCACGACCTCGGGCCACGCCCCTACGACCCGCAACGGGCGGCGCAACTGCTCAAGGACGCCGGCCAGGAAAACCTCGAGGTGGAATTGATCACCACTCCGGGGCCTGGCTTGAGTTCGGCGCTGGTGCTGGCCGAGCAGGCCAAGCGCATTGGCGTGACCCTGAAGGTCAAGCAGGTGGACCTGGCGACTTTCCAGGGCCCGTTGAAAAACGACTGGCCCCTGAGCACCGGCGGCAGCATCGGCGCGCCGTTCCTGGCCAGTGCGATCCATACCGACGCGCCGTTTGCGGTGTCCAACAAGACCCACTTCAACGACCCGCAATTCAGCGAGCTGTTCCTGGCCGCCATGGCCCAGCCCGACCTGGAAAAACGCAAGGCCCTGGTGCATCAGGTCCAGCAGATCCAGTACGAGCGCGGCGGGATGCTGATCTGGGGCTACGCCGACTTGCTCGACAGCGTTTCCACCCGCGTCGGCGGGGCGCAGTCGGAAGAGTCGCTGTTCAGCACCTGGCGCTTTGAAAAGCTCTGGCTCAAAGACACGGCCTGACCCACTTACACCGCATCGCCCTGTAGGAGCCGGCTTGCCGGCGATGGCGTCCGGTCGACCGGCGCAGGGCCCAAGGGCCTCATCGCCGGCAAGCCGGCTCCTACAAGGGACCGTGCGCTCTTCATTGTTTTTTATGGGGCACCTCTGCCATGCACGCTATCGCCTTGCGTTTACCTCTGCTGCTGGCCGCAAGCCTGCCAATCCAGGCGTTTGCCGCCGATACCCAACTGCAAACCGTGACCGTGCAGGCCAGTGCCAGCCAGTCCGATGATGATGCCCTGCCCACCCGCCCGCCGACGTCGGTGTACGGCGGCACGGAGACCAAGGTCCTCGACACGCCGCGTTCGGTGGTGCAGATCAACGCCGAGCAGTTGGCCAACGACTCGATCCGCAGCGCCGATGACCTGGTCAAATACGCCCCCGGCATCACCCGGGGCGGCGGCCAGAACGCCGGCATCGCCCCGCAGTTTCGCGCCCAGGGCTCCGAGGTGTTCCAGGACGGCCAGCGCGGTTACGGCGTGCGCCACCCGGCGAACTTCAACGCCTACGAAGGCGCCGACATCGTCGCCGGGCCGTCGTCGGTCACCTACGGTTCGGTGTCCGGCAGCGGCGGCTATGTGAACTACCTGAGCAAGAAACCCGACTTCAATGAGTTCAAGACCAAGCTCAGCGGTGAGCTGGGCTCGTGGATACCGGACGGCACGTCCCGCAGTTCCAACAAATTCAGCATCGACAATACCGGGCCACTGAGCGACAACCTGGCCTACCGCCTGAGCATCACCAAGCAGCGCCAGCAGGACTTCTACGACAACGTCGACAACAATTTCGACGCGTTCTACGGCGCCCTCGCCTGGCGCAACGACAACGTGCGGGTGGACTGGAACGCCAGCTACGACAACTACTACGACTACAACATCACCCACGGCTGGAACCGCGCCACCCAGGACCTGGTGGACAACGGCAAGTACTACGCCGGGCGCGCCACGCCGATTATCCAGAACGGCAACACCCTGTGGTCGCCGGTGCTGGCCTCTGGCGCCGCCGATGCGCCAACCCTCGGCTGGGTCAAGCGCCAGCGCAATGCCCAGGGCCAATACAGCGTGGTGGACGGCAGCTTCCAGACCGCCTCGCCCAACACCCAGAGCAACCCCGGCAGCCTGCGGGGCTGGGTGTATGACCCGACGCTGGCGGGCAACGGCGAACGCTCGCTGTCCTCGCAAACCGGGCAACGCAAGGAAGACGAAAGCAGCTCCCGGCGCTTTACCACGCAACTGCGCGTCGAGGCCGACTTGTCGCCCACCATCACGCTGGCCAACAGCACGTTCTACGAACGCTCCAAGGACATCACCGATGCCGTGGGTTCGTTCCAGGTGCAGTCCAAAGACAACATTTTCGACAACCGCTTCGAATTCCGCTCGCGCAATGAAACCCGCCTGGGCGGCTGGACCCTGCGGGATGACAGCAACACCGGCCTGATCTATCGCCGCGAATTCAACCAATCGATTGCGGCCAATAACAGCTTCGGCTCCACCATCAACGCCTATGACCTGACCCAGAACCCCTCGGGCAAGAACCCCGGCGACCTGCTGGGCCTTACCGGTGCCAACCCCGCCGGCGGCAATGGCGCATGGATCGGCCAGCCCGGCGTGCCGCAGTATTCCAACTACTACGGCTGGCTGAACCTGCCACCGATGTACCCGGCCGGGCACGGGCTCTACGCCGAGTCTGTAGCGCCCTACACCGCCGAAAGCACCTGGACCACCAAGACCCTGTTCAGCCAGCACAACCTCAAGTACGGCGACTACTTCGGCCTGAACATCGGTGCCAGCCGCAGCTGGATCGAGGCCGAGATCGACAACCCGTTCGTGCTCGCCGGCGGCAACCCGCGCAAGGACAGCGACAACTACCGGCTGTTCGCGTTCCAGGTCAGCCCCTACGTCAAGCCCACGGAAAACACCACGCTGTACTACACCTTCGATCGCTCGCTGGCGGTCAACACCGGGTTCTTCTCCAACGGCCTGGGCTGGGGCAGCGGCAGTGGCGCCAACCAGCTCAACCCGTTGGCGTTCCAAAGCCTGAGCGTGTTGCACGAAGTGGGCGTGAAGGTCGAAGCGGTGCCCAACCAATTGTTCATGACCCTGGCCGCGTTCAAGCAGGCTCGGGACCAGGCGCCAGACAGCAACAACAGCATCGCGCGGCTGGTGATCAAGGGCGTGGAAGCCACCGTGCGCTATCAGCCGGATGACCACCTGCGCAGCGGCCTGAACCTGTCCAAGCTCAATGCCTACAACGAATTCACCTCCCAGGCGGGATTTGCATCGGCCGGGTTCGTGCCCGACAACGGCACGGTGTTCGGCGATAACAACAGCCTCAACCAGCGACCTTCCGGGCGTTTCGACGCGGTGCAGATTCCCGAATACACCGCCAGTGGCTACGTCGACTACCGCTTCGACTCGGGCTTTGGCGCCGAGCTGTCCGGCTGGTGGACCAGCAACTGGTACCTGAACCTGAGCAAGACCGTAAAGATCCCCAACGAATACAACCTCGACCTTGCCGTGTACTACCGCCAGCCGCAGTGGAGCACCACCTTGCGCGTGCTGAACCTGACCAACGAACTGAACTTCGTCAGCGGCCTGGCCGGCTCCACCAACACCTTCCTGCAACCGATGCCGGGCCGCACCTTGCTGGCCCAGGTCGACTACCAGTTCTAACCCTCAAAGGAGCCCCAGCATGTCCATTGAATTTGTCGGCATGATCTTCCCCCGCCAATGGTCCGAGACCCGTGGCGTGCGCAGCCCGGATTTCGACCTCGACTTTATCCGCCACCACGCCCGCGCCCATGAACACGCAGGCTTTGACCGGGTACTGATCGCCAGCGGGCCCGGCAGCGCTGACAGCCTGCAAATCGCCGCCTACGCGGCGGCGCACACCGAGCGCCTGGGCTTCATGATCGCCCACCGCCCGGGGCTCACTGCGCCGACGGTCGCAGCCCGCGCGTTTGCCACGCTGGACCACACCACCGGCGGCGGGCGCATTCGCCTGCATGCCATCACCGGCATCACCGCCGAACCCCAGGAAGGCGACTTCCTGCTGGACAAGACCGAGCGCTACCAACGCACCGACGAATACCTGGAGATCGTGCGGCGCACCTGGACCGCCGAGGAGCCTTTCGACTTCGAGGGCAAGTACTTCAACATCAAGGGCGCGTTTTCCCCGGTCAAGCCGCTGCAACAGCCGCATATCCCGATTTCGTTTGGCGGCTCGTCGGACATTGCCTACCAGATTGCGGTCAAGCATGCGGACCTGTATGCGCTGTGGGGCGAACCGTTGAGCGGTGTGGCGGAGCAGATTGCCAAGCTCAAGGCGGCGGCCAGTGCGGCGGGTGTACAGGCGCCAAGGGTGAGTTTGTCGGTGCGCCTTATCTTGGGCGCGACCGAGGAACTGGCGTGGCAGCGGGCCGAGCAGATTCTGGAGCAGATCAAGGCCAACCCGCAGTTCGCGGCGGGCAGCCCGTGGCAGAAGCGGATCAAGGGAACGGGATCGGAACGGTTGCTGGCAGCGGCGGCTTTAGGCGATCGGCATGACCGCGCGTTGTGGATGCCGACGGCGACGGCCGTTGGGGCGTATGGCGACACCACGGCATTGGTGGGCACACCGGAGACCGTGGCCCAGGCGCTGCTGGATTATGTGGATCTGGGGGTCACGACGTTTTTGAACCGGGGGTACGACCCGCTGTATGACACCGTGGATTATGGGCGGTGGATCATCCCGGCGGTGCGCGAAGAGGCTCGGCGCCGCAAGGCCGCGTAAAGGCGGCCTCCGCTATCGCCGGCAAGCCGGCTCCTACAGGTGTGCGCCTTTTACCGTAGGCGCCGGCTTGCCGGCGATCACTGCGCAGCAGTGCCAATCAGCCCAGCGATGGCGAATGCTCAAGCAACGTCTGCGTATACGCCGCCTGCGGCTGATCCAGCACGCTATCCACCGCGCCCTGCTCCACCACCCGCCCGACCTTCAGCACCAACACCCGGTCGGCAATCGCCCGCACCACGCCCAGGTCATGGGTGACGAACAGCAACGTCAACCCGTCCCGCTGCAACTGGCGCAGCAAATCCAGAATCGACGCCTGCACCGAGACGTCCAGCGCCGAGGTGATTTCATCGCAGATCAGCAGCTTCGGTTCGCACAGCAATGCCCGGGCAATTGCCACGCGCTGGCGCTCACCGCCGGACAGGCTATGGGGATACAACTCGCCCACCGAAGCCGGCAGCGACACCCGCTTGAGCACCGCCTCCACCCGCTCACGCGCAGCACTGCCTTTAACCGCAAAGAAGTGCTCCAGCGGTGCGCTCAACGTTTGGTACACCGTCTGCCGGGGATTCAATGCCCGGTACGGGTTCTGGAAGATGTACTGAATCTGGTGCCGCAAGCCCGCCTCGCGCTGCCGTGCCTGTAACGGCAGCGGTTGCCCCGCGTAACGCAGCTCGCCTTCGGCATTCTCCCCCAACCCGGCAACGGCCCGCGCCAGGCTGGTCTTGCCGGAACCGGACTCGCCCACCAGCGCCAGGCACTCCCCCGGCAGCAATTGCAGGGACACGTCAAACAGCACCTGGCGGTCGTACGCCACGTTCAACCCGCTGATTTCCAGCAAGGCCTTGTCGGTGCGCGCGTCCACCGCAGCAATCGGCGCCAGGGCGATGCGCTGCAACGGCTGACCATGGGGTGCAAGACACGCCACTTCATGCCCTGGCGACAGCGGCTGCAATAGCGGTTCCTGCTGCGAACACCCTGCCCGAAAACGCTCGCACCGCGGCCCGAAGCCACAGCCTTGAGGCCGCTGCCCAGGCGCGGGGGCATGCCCGCCAATCGCCCGTAATTCTCGGCGCCCGGCCACATCGGGAATCGCCGCCAACAAGCCCCGGGTGTAGGGATGGGATGGCCGACTGAACAAGGCGTCCCGAGTAGCCGTTTCAACAATCCGCCCGGCGTACATCACCATCACCCGGTCCACCAGGTCCTTGATCACCGCCAGGTCATGGGACACATACACCGCCGCCACGCCCTGGCTTTTGCACAAGCGGCGCAAGGTGGCGAGGATATGCGCCTGGGTGGTGACGTCCAGGGCGGTGGTCGGTTCGTCCAGCACGATCAGCCGCGGTTGCAGCACAAACGCCAGGGCCAGCATCACTCGCTGTTGCTGGCCGCCGGACAGTTGATGAGGGAAACGGCGCAAGAACTGCGGGTCATCCGGCAAGCCGACATCACGCAAGGTTTCAATGATGCGCTGTCGCTGCGCCGCCTTGTCCAGGCGCAGTTGATGCACCGCCAGGGTTTCATCCAACAGGCTGCCAATGCGCAGCGCCGGGTTGAGCGCCGTGGCCGGGTCCTGGGCGACATAGCCGATCAGGCTGCCACGGGCACGGCGCAACGCTTCACCTTCCAGGCCCAATAACGCCTGGCCCGCGACATGCACCTGGCCACCGACAATCTGTGCGCCGCGTCGGGCATGGGCCAGCAGCGCGGTAGCCAAGGTGGTCTTGCCGGACCCCGACTCACCCACCAGCCCGAGGATTTCCCCGGCTTCCAGGCTGAAGGACACGCCGGACAACACGTCCACCTGCCCCGCCAATTCAACCCGCAAGCCACTGACCTGCAGCACCGTCGTCGTCATCTGCGCGATTGCATTCATGGCTGTTTTTCTCCAAGGCGTGCGCTGCTGCGGCCGATGCCTTCAGCGAGGATATTGGTGCCATAGGCAAACACGCCGATCAGCACGGCGGGGGCCAACACCGCCCAGGGCTGCACCAGCAACCCGGCCTGGTTTTCATTGATCATCAAGCCCCAGTCCGCCGTCGGCGGCGCCACGCCATAACCGAGGAAGCTCAGGCCCGAGAGCATGCCCACCCCCCAGGTCAGCATGTTGCCAAAGTGCACCAGCAACGGCGTAAGGATGTTCGGCAGGATCTCCTTGAACAGGATCCGCCGCCGCGAGTAGCCCATCATCTGCGCGGCCTCGACAAACTCCTGCCCCGCCACTGCCACCGCGCTGGCACGCGCCAGGCGGATCACCCCCGGGATAAACGCAATCGACACCGTGAGCACGATCAACCACGGCGCGCGGCCGAGCATCGAGACAATCAACAGCACCAGAATCAGGTCGGGGAATGCCAGGGACACGTCCGCCAGCCAGGTGATCAACTGGTCCAGGCGCCGCCGCGACAGCCCCGCAAGCAAGCCGAGAGTACTGCCGACGGCCAGGGCAATGCTCGCCGCCGCCACGGACATCCACAGCACCGAGAGGCCGCCGCTGAGCAGCCGCGACAACACGTCATGCCCCAGGAAGTCATACCCGAGCAGCGCCCACCCCGTGGGCGCGCCGTACACCGGCCCGACCATGTCCGTCGAGCCATGGGGCGCCAGCAACGGACCGAACAGCGCCACGGCAATGACCAGCAAGGTGATCAGCGCGCCCTTGCGGGTTTGCGGTTCGGCCAGCCAGCGGGAAATTCGCGTCTTGCTCATGCATCACCTCGGGAGCGCCGCCACCACGGGGTGATTCCCCGGCGGTTGCGCGAAATCAGGGTCACGCGACGGGCCGTGCGCAGCTTGGGCGTGAGCAGCACCGTCAACAGGTCGGCCAACAGGTTGATCAGCACCACCGCCAGGGTGATCACCAGCACGATGGCCTGGATCATCGGCAAGTCGCGCATCTGGATCGCCGCGTTAAGGGCGGTGCCGATGCCGGGGTAACTGAAGATCACTTCGGCCAGCACTGCGCCGCCGATCAGCGTGCGCAAGGTCAGCGCCACGCCCTGGATCGCCGGGACCAGCGCGTTGGGCAAGGTATGCCGCCACACGATCCGCCAATGGGGAATGCCCCGCAGCCGTGCGGCGATCACGTAGTCGGACTCCAGCGCGTCGATCATCGCGGCGCGCACCATGCGCGTGAGGTACGGCAGCGCCGACAGGCTCAGGGCCAGAACCGGCAGCACCAGGAACGGCAACTGGCGCCGCAGCAACTGATCCGGGTCGAGGATCGACACCGCCGGCAACCAGTCCATATGCGGCATGGAAAACAGCAGCACCAGGCCGATGGCCAACAGAAAGCCCGGCGTGGCCTTGAGGAAAATCAGCAACGACAGGCTCCAGCGGTCAAGGTGGCTGTCGCGGCGCAGCGCCAGGTACACGCCGAGGCCCAGCGCCGCCGGCACCACCACGGCGATCACCCCGGCGAGCAACGCCAGGGTGTAGCCGAAACGCCCCCACAGGATGCTGCCGACCGGCGCGTTGGAATCCAGTGACACCCCGAGGTCGCCACTCAGGGCCGAGCCGAGCCAGCGCAGGTATTGGCGCAGGATCGGTTGGTCCAGCCCCAGTTGATGTTGCAGGGTGAGGATGCTTTCCAGTGGCGCGTCGGGGCCGAGGATCACCCGGGCCGGGTCCGATGGCAGCGCCTGGGTGGCGATAAACACCACCAGGCTGATCACCCACGCGGTGAGCAGGCCGTAGCCCAGGCGGCCGATAAACCACGATAACCAGGCCGGCGTTCGCAGGGGTTTAGACATGGTTCAACCACAGCTCGTCAAAGCGCCAGGAGGCGAAGGTGGTCTGTTCCGGCGCAAGGCCGCCGACCCGTACCGAGGCGGCGTCCAGCACATCGTTGAAACCCCAGATCAGCAGGCCACCGCGTTCGTGTTGAATCTGCTGGGCCTCGTGCACCAGGCCTTTGCGCAATTGCACATCCGGCTGGGCCAGGGCCTGGCGATACAGCGCATCGAAACGCTGGTCATGGAAGTTGCTGCGGTTGTAGATCGCCAAGGGCGCGTCGTTGTGCAACGCCGACGCGAGAAACCCACGGGCCGGGGTCGAACCCGGTGAGAGTTGCCACTGCTCGCGCTGCGGGCCGTTGAATACCGCGCCGTCGACCTGGGTCACGCGGACCTCCACGCCAGCCTTCTTCGCCTGTTGGGCAAACACCAAAGCGGCATTCACGCCGGAGCCTGACGGGGTCGTCAGCTCCACCCGCAGATCGGTCTGCCCGGCCTGGCGCAGCAGCGAGCGCGCTTGCTCAAGGTCATGGGGTCGCTGCGCAATGTCGCGGTTGTAGGTGGGGTCGTGGGGCGAGTACAGGTCATTGGCGATGCGCCCGAAACCGTTGAGGCCCCGGTCCACCAACTCTTGCCGATCAGCCAGCAAGCGAAACGCCTGGCGCACCCGTACGTCGTCAAACGGCGGCTTGGCCAGGTTCAGGTTGAAGCCGGTAAACGAGGTGCTGGGCGACACGCACAGCGACAGGCGCGAGTCGGCCTTGAGCAGCGCGCTGTGCTCGGCCTGCACGCCGCTGGCGACATCGATCTGCCCGGCACGCAATGCGGCCACCCGCGAGACCTGGTCCTTGAATTCGATGATTTCCAGTTCGTCGGCATAAGGCTGGCCGGGTTTGTAGTAATTCTCGAACCGGCTGTAGAGCGAGCGCTGGCCGGGCACGAAGCGCTTGAGTTTGTAGGGGCCGGCACCCACCGGATTGGTGATGGGGTCGTAGTCGGTGGGCACGATGCCGCCGAAGCTGATCAGGGTTTCATCCAGCGGGAAAAAGCTCTGGCCCTCCTTGAAACGGATTTCGATGGTGCGCTCATCCAGCTTGCGCAGCGCATTGCGGTCGATGGCGCCCACCAGTCCGGCAAACGGCGAGGCAAGTTTCGGATCGGTGAGGCGCAGCAGCGAGAACAGCATGTCGTCGGCGCCGATGGTCTTGCCGTGGTGGAACTCCAGGCCCGGCTTGATGCGGATGGTCCAGGCGCTGGCATCGGCGTTCGGCTCGGCGAACTCGGCCAGGGCCAGGCGGGTACTGACGTCGGTGTTCCATTCCCAGAACTTGCTGTACAGCGCCCAGCCGCGAATGATCCCGCCGCCCACCGGTTTGTGGGCATCGAGGTTGCCGGACTGGTCGCCGTCGATAATGCCGATGCGCAGGCGTCCGCCGGTGGTCGGTGTGGTCGACAACACCGCAGTCGGCGCCGCCCCGCTGTCACAACCACCCAGCAGCAAGCCGCCGCCGATGGCCAGGCTGTTGCCGAGAAACACTCGGCGGGAAAATCCTTCGCTCATCAGCTACGCCTCTTGCTGCTGCACGGCGTTCAGACGCGGCACATCAAAACCATGGTCCAGGTCGAGCAACGGGAACAGCAGGTCTGCCACCCGGTGCGCCTCATCGATCAGCGGGAAACCCGACAGGATGAACGCCGAGGTGCCCTGGGCTTCGTACTCACGGATACGCTCGGCCACTTGTTCGGCGCTGCCCACCAGGTAAGTGCCGGCGGCCGGGCCGAGGATGTTGAAGCCGAACAGGCTCGGGCCGAGCCACACGTTGGGGTAGATCTCCAGCTCGCGAGCCGTGGGCAGGCGGCCGGCGCGAATGGTCTCGACGTTGCGCTGGGTTTGCGGGTCGTCGCTGTGGTAATCCTCGAAGCTCACCCCGGGTGGCAACTGGCGCTCGATGGCATTGCGCGCAGTTTGCAGCGAGGTGCGTTGCAGCAGTTTCTCGGCGTGGGCCCAGGCTTCTTCTTCGGTCTCGCGCACGATGATTTGCAGGCGGGTACCGAAGGTCAGCTCACGGCCGATCTTTGCAGCTTCGGCGGCGACCTTGCGGAACTTGTCCCCCAGCTTTGGCGGCGTATTGGCGAAGCTCAGGTACACGTCCAGCAATTGCACCGAGTGTTCCACCCCTGGCCCCGAGGTGCCGGCGCCCCACAGCGGGATGCCCGGTTTCTGGTACGGCGGATGCCAGCCGCCCAGCGGATGCTTGGCCGCTCCCGGCGCACGCGGTGCGAGCTTGATGTATTGGCCTTCATAACCCCGAGTATCGCCGGCATAGAAGCCCTGGAAGGCGCGCCAGTATTCGAGGCTGAAGGCGTAGCGCTCATCGTGGGGGTAATGCACGCCGAGGGTCGCCAGGCCCGCATCATTGCCATTGACCACGTTGAACAGCAGGCGGCCATTGGAGAATTGGTCGAAGGTCAGGGCCCACTTGGCCAGGACTGCCGGTGACAGCTCGCCCGGGTGTTGCGCCACCAGGAAACGCAGGCGCTGGGTGGCGTCGATCAGCGAGGCGGCCACCGCCAGGCTTTCGTTGGGGCTGGAGCCCAGCAGCGAGCCGTAGAAACCCAGGCGATCACTGGCGACCGCGAGTTGCTTGAGATGCTGGAAGTCGGTCTTCCAGCGCCCTTCGAGCTCCCATGGATAAGGGCCGTCGGGGGTGGTGAGGTACCAGAGAATTTTTACCGCCATGGGGCAACATCCTTGAATGGAACCGCCCCTTGTAGGAGCCGGCTTGCCGGCGATGACGGTGGCACATCCAACAGGAATGTCGCCTGATGCACCGCTATCGCCGGCAAGCCGGCTCCTACAGGGGTCGTGGTGGTTTCAGTCACCGTGATAAGGGTGTGTTCAGTTTTTGCGGTCGATGGCGGGGACCAGGCCAAGCGCCGTGGCTTGCTCAAACAACCCACTCATCTTCCACTGCTGGGTCAACACCCCCGGCCCGTATGCCCGCGAACCGCCCAGGGCATCCGCCAGCAATTGCAGTTGCGCGCCCTCCTCCAGCAACAGGATGAACTCAGCCGTGGCCCGCAACCCCTGCTTGCCCCACACCGTGGAGCCGCCGTTGGCTTCGAGGATCGCCAGGTTGAAGGGGTTTTCCGCGATCTTGTCGAGGATGAAATCCACTTCCTGCTGGCGACGGTCGATGTACACCGGCAGTTCCCGCGCCAACTGGTAACGCTGCACCGGCACGTAATGGAACGGCAGCGTGCGGTGGGTCTGGGCCCAGGCCCCAAGGTACGGCGAGTGCACGTGGGAGACGGTGGTCACGTCTGCATGCTGCTGGAACAGCTTGGTGTAGCGCCCCAGGCCGCCCTTGCCCTTGCCGACAATCACGTTGCCGGCAAAGTCGGTGACGGTGGCCTGCAGCGGCTTGCGGTAGTTCCACGGGCCGCCGTAGTTGACCGACACCAGCAGTTCCTGGCCCGGCACGCGCTCAATAAAGCCCACGGTGCCGTTGGCGGTGATGGTGTTGGTTTCGCGGAAGACCGTGAAGGCTTCTTCGGCTTCCAGCAGGACCTTGTCGATAAAGGCCTGCAGTTCCTGGGTGATCGGTTGGGCGTGGACAATGGCAGTCATGGCAGTTTCTCCGGGTTCAGGCGCGGCGCTTGGCCAACAGTTCATGGGCAGCTTGCAGAGGGCGCGGGTCGACCCAGTCGGCGATCGCAAAATCGCGCTCCAGGAAGCCGTGCAGGTACAGGAAGTCTTTCTGGATGCCGAGGAAATCCAGGCGCTCGGCCGACAGGTCCGGCGCCAGGGTGGTATGGAAATCACCGCGATAGGCCTCGGCCACACCGGCACTGCCGGCGCGGGTTTCTTCTTCGAGAATCGCGTTCAGGCCGTCGCGATTGTTCGCGGCCCAGTCAGCCGCGTTCAGGGTTTGTGCGAGGAAACGCACCACCAGGTCAAAGTGATTGTCCAGCAGGCTCTGGTGGACGGTGATAGGGCGCGGCGTGCCGTTGTTGATGCGGTAGCGCGGCTCGGCGATCAGGTCCAGGTCGATGCCCACCACCAGGCCCAGACGGCGCGCGGCGTCGGCGGCCGAAGCGCCCTTGACGTACACCGCGTCCACTTCGCCGCGCGCCAGGTAATCGAGGCCCGACCACAGGCGTTGCAAACCTTCCTGTGGGTTGGGCGCCTGCTCCTGATCGTGCAGCGCGACCTCCACCAGTTGCACGTCATCAAAGCCCAGGCCGGCAAGGCTCAACGCGCCTTTGTAACCGTGCAGGCTCATGGCCCGGGCGATGCTCCCCGGACGGCTGTCACCCCAGGCCGGCAAGGCCAGGCGCTTGCCTTTCAAATGCTCGGGACGCGTGATGCCGGAGTCCGGGCGGACCAGGATGGTTTGCCATTCCTCGATCCAGGTCAGGCCGATCAAACGGCTCGGCGCGCCGGCGGCACGGGCGGCCAATGCCGGCACATTACCGCCTTCGCGAAACAGCCCCGGCAGCTCGTGATCGTAGTGGTGATGGCCCAGTTGACGGGCCTCCTGCAAGGTCGAGACCGGCAGGCCGTCGGCGGCGAATTCGTCGCCCAGCCAACCGAGTTTGTAGGCGATGCCGGAGGCGGTCGGTACCGGGCAGCGGGTAAACCAGATCTGCTCAAGCGCAGGCTTGGGCAGGATCGCGGAAAGGGTCATGGGCAGCTCCATTGAATTGGGCAAGGCAGTCCATGGAGGTATTGCAGAGGCCGTGCCAATTGGCCAAAGCCCCGGTTTGCAGGGCTTTGGCGCAAAGAGTCGAAGTACTGTTGCTGGCCTGTCAGCAGCGCTGCTGCTGGCCCAGCAGTCACCCGTTCGCCACTGCTGCCCCAGCAACACCCCGTTATCGCAGGCCCCGCCAGGGGTGGTTTTCGGCATTGGCGCAGAACTTGCTCAAGGCACCTTCAATGCCCGACATCCAGCGCAATCCCCTGTAGGAGCTGGCTTGCCAGCGATGGTGGTTAACGATGACGTGTACTGACGGGTTTACGCGGTGCACTTGAGTCCATCGCTGGCAAGCCGGCTCCTGCAGAGGGGCTTAAACACACGGGCCAAATCAGGGGAAGAAACTATGAGTACGTTCGAACAGGTACCGGTACGCCAATTGCACAGCGAGGCCGAAGCCATTGCCGCAGCCAAGGAAATCGCCGTGGAGATCGCCGCGATTGCCGCCGACAGCAGCCAGAACGGCCAGTTGCCGTGGCGCCAGGCGCAACTGCTGTCCCAAAGCGGCCTGACCGCCATCGGTGTGCCCAAGGCATTCGGCGGGCTGGGGGCTTCGGTGCAAACCATCGTCGAAACCGTGCGCCTGGTCTCGGTGGCCGATGGTGGTGTGGGCCAGTTGCTGCAGATTCACAACGTGATGCTGCGGGGCATCTTCAACGGCTATCCGGATGCGGTGCGTGATCGCCTGGTGGCCGATGTGCTGGCCGGCAAGCGCTTTGGCAATGCCCTGGCGGAAGTCGGCGGCAAGAACAAGTTCGCCCTCAAGACCCGCGTCGAGCGGCGTGCAGATGGCAAGCTGGTACTCAATGGCAGCAAGTTCTACTCCACCGGTTCCTACCTTGCCGAATGGATCTCCCTGACCGCGGCCTCGGATGACGGCGGCGCCGGCGTGCTGCTCAACCGCAACGCACCGGGCCTGACCCTGGTGGATGACTGGGAAGCCTTCGGCCAGAAAAACTCAGTCAGCGGCACGGTGAATTTCGACAATATCGAGCTGGATGAAGACTTCGTTTCGAAGCGCAAGGGCCCGATGAAACGCACCGGCCTGACCTTCCCGCAGATCCTGCATGCGGCGATCGATACCGGGATTGCCTCGGGCGCGCTGACCGCGGCGGTGGAGTACCTCAAGCACAACGCCCGGCCCTGGGTGGAAAGCGGCGTGGACCACGCCAATGAAGAGCCGCACATCATCAAGCAGATCGGTGAATACGCGGTGGCCCTGCGTGCAGCCGAGTCGCTGCTGCGGGATGCGGCGCGGGTGTTCGACGCACATGAGCTGGACCCGGAGAACAAGGAACTGCAGGACGAATTGATCCTGTCGGTGGCCACGGCACGGGCGCATTCGGACAGTGCTTCGTTGAAGATCTCCAGCGATATTTTCTCGTTGCTGGGGGCCAGTTCGTCGCTGAGCAAATGGAACCTCGACCGGTTCTGGCGCAACGCCCGGGTGCATACCACCCACGACCCGATTCGCTGGCGCTTGCACCATGTGGGCAACTACTACCTGAACGGGATTGATCCGGGGGAGTACACGGCGATCCTCAATGCCAAGGAAACCCAGGGCGCTACCACTCGCTAGACCAGCCCAACACATCCCTGTGGCGAGGGAACTTGGTCCCGCTGGACTGCGCAGCAGGCCCTGTTTTTGGGGTCGCTTCGCAACCCGGCGGGAGCAAGCTCCCTCGCCACAATTTGGGAAGGATCAATAAACCCAATGAGCTTTTCATGATCGAAAGACACCCCCTTCTGCGCAGCCTGGCGATCTACCGTGAAATGCCCTGGCGCTTCGCTCTGGTCGCCGGGCTGTTCGTGGCCATCAACCTCGGCCTGGTCTGGCAACAATGGCTGATCGGCCATGCGGTCAACGATGTCAGCGCCGGTCGCGCAGTGATCCGCCACGCCGACGGCAGCCTCGATGCCAGCCTTGGCTGGCACTGGCTTTGGCTGATGCTCGCCGTGGCCCTGGGCCGTGGCGCGCTGCAATACGCCGCCAGCGTCATGTCCCTGGTGCTCAGCCAGGAACTGCTGACACGCCTGCGCGAACGCATCCTCGCCCAGGTGCAAAGCCTGCACCTGGGTTATCACTGGCAGCACGGCATGGGCGAGATGATCACCCGCACCACCCGCGATGCCGACAAGGTGCGTGACGCGCTGATCACCTTCTGGCGCCAGGTGGTGGAAACCCCGCTGGTGGTGTTGGCCACCGTGGGCCTGTTGAGCTGGTACAACCCGTGGCTGGGCTTGGTACCGCTGCTGCTGACCGTCACCGGATTGTGGATTTTCGTGCTGCAAACCGAACGCCTGGTTGAACTCGACCGCAGCGTCGGCGCGGCCTACGACCGCGTCAACCAGGACCTCAGTGAAGGCATCGGCGGGGTGCGTGTGATCAAATCCTTTGCCCTTGAGCAGAGCCGTATCCAGGGTTTTTCCGAACAGGTTACAGTGTTCGCAGGCTTGGCCCGCCAGGCGCTGGCCTATTCCAGTTCACGCATTCCGCTGCCCCAGGCGGTGGTAGCCCTCGGACATGTGTGGATCCTGGTCTACGGCGCCCACCTGGTGGCGGCCGGTCAGTTGGGCATCGGTGAACTGGTGACCTCGCTGCTGATCGCCACCACCCTGGTATTTCGCATCGAAGGCATTGGCCGGGTGATGCAAACCTTCGCCGATGCCCGGGCCAGTGCCGAACGTATCTGGCAACTGCTGGACGCCCCCGTAGCGATACGCAGCGGCAGCGCCACCCTGCCCGCTTCGCCCCTGGGGTTGCGCCTGGAGCACGTCAGTGTCAGCGCTCCCGGCGGTGGGCGGGACATTCTGCATGACTGCTCGCTGGCCCTGGTGCCCGGCGAAATTGTCGCGTTGGTGGGCGCCACCGGCACCGGGAAAAGCCTGCTGGCCAGCCTGTTGCCACGCCTCACTGATGTGAGCACCGGGCGCGTGCTGCTGGGCTATGACGGCGCTGGCTGGCAAGACATTCGCGAACTTGACCTCGGTGCGTTGCGCCAACGGGTGCACGTGGTGCCGCAAGAGAGCTTCCTGTTCGCCGGCAGCCTCGCCGCCAACCTGCGCCTGAACGCTCCCGACGCCACTGATGAGCAATTGCTTGAAGCCCTGCGCCTCGCCGCAGCGGACGACATCTTGCTGCGCCTGCCCCACGGCCTGGCCACGCCGCTGGGTGATCGTGGCGTGACCCTGTCCGGCGGCCAGCGCCAGCGCCTGTGCCTGGCGCGGGCGCTGCTGGGCCAACCGGACATCCTGTGCCTGGACGACGCCACCAGCGCCCTCGACGCCATCAGCGAACGGCACGTACTGAACAACCTGCGAGAACTGCGCGGTACCACCGTGCTGGTGATCTCCAGCAAGTTGTCGACCATCCTCCTGGCCGACCGGGTGCTGATGCTCGCGGACGGCAAAATCGCCGCCACAGGCACCCACGCCGAACTGCAACACACCCACCCGCACTACCGCGACCTGCTGGGGATCGACCATGGCTAATCCAATCGCCGGCAAAGCCTTGAGCGATATCGAAATTGAAGAAATGCTCGCGAAAAAGGCCCTCGACCGCAGCATGTTCAAACGCTTGCTGCCGCTGCTCAGGCCAATCCGCTGCTCGATTTTCGCGGTGATCGGCATTGAGCTGTTGCTGGTGTTCACGGTGTTTTTGCGACCCTGGTTCGTGCGTGAACTGCTGGACCGTGGCTTGATTCAGCAGGCCGACCACTGGCTGCTGGACGAGCGCCTGGTGCTATGGCTGGGCGTGGGGCTGGCCGCCAGTTGGCTGGTGCGATTCCTGCTGGCCGGGGTCTCGCAGTTTGTTGCCGGTGGCGCGGCGATCCGCGTCCTGAACGCCCTGCGGGTGCAGGTGTTTGCGCATGTCCAGGGCTTGAGCGTCAGCTACTTCGACCAGACCCGTGCCGGGCGGATCATTTCCCGGGTTGACCGCGACGTGGACGCCCTCGAACCCTTGGTGATCCAGGGCCCGCCTGAACTGCTCGGTGCCTTGCTGCGCTGTGGCCTGGCATCGGTGATGCTGTGGCGTATCGACCCGCGTTTCTTCCTCAGCCTGGTGGCCACCGTACCGTTGCTGGTGCTGGCGACCTGGAGTTTCAAGCGGATCTCCCAGCGCAACTGGGCGCGGGTTGCGGAAAACCGCAGCCGTTTTACCGCACACCTGGTGGAAAGCGTCAGCGGCGCGCGGATGCTGCAGCAGTGCGCCCAGGAGACGCCGAACCTGCGGCGTTATCGCGGGCTGTTGGATGACTTCAACCATGCACTGATTCGCGGCAGCTTGCGCTCGGGGTGGTTTGCGCCCTTTACGGCGCTGCTGAGTTCGGCGGGAATCGCCTTGTTATTGCTGGTGGGCGGCTATGGGCTGGCGGCCGGTGAAGTGTCGGTCGGGCAAGTGGCCGAAAGTCTGTTTTACGTGTTCCTGTTCTTGGGGCCGTTGCAGGAGCTGTCGGACCTGTTTGAACGCTACGCCACCGGATCGGCGTCGGCGCAGCGGATTTTCCTGTTGCTCGATACCCAGGCGCAGATTACCGACAGCGCTACACCGCGCCATTTGGGCCGAGCGCGGGGTGAGGTGCGGTTCGAGCAGGTGGGTTTCAGTTATGTGCCAAGTGCGCAGGCGCCGGTGATCAATGGGCTGGATTTGCATATTCCTGCGGGTGAGGTGTTGGCGATTGTCGGGCCTTCGGGGCATGGGAAAAGCACGCTGGTGCAGTTGCTCACGCGGTTTTATGAGGTGCAGTCGGGCGTGGTGCGGCTGGATGGGATTGATGTGCGGGAGCTGGCCCAGCATGCGTTGCGGCGCAATGTCGGGGTGGTGTTGCAGGACAATGTGTTGTTCAGCGGGAGCATTCTCGACAACTTGCGGTTGGCGGCGCCGTTGGCGGATGACGCGACCCTGGTCGCGGCGGCCCGGGAGCTGGGCGCCGATGAGGTATTGGAGCGGTTGCCGCATCAGTACCACACCGAGGTTGGGCCTTTGGGAGCGTATTTGAGTCATGGGCAGCGGCAGCTCGTTTGCCTGGTGCGGGCGTATCTGGCGGACCCGGCGGTGCTGGTGCTGGATGAGGCGACTTCGGCGGTGGACATTCACACAGAGCGGCGGATTCAACGGGCCTTGCGCAGGCTGTGCCTGGGGCGCACGGCGATCATCATTGCCCATCGGCTGGCGACGATCCGGGATGCGGACCGGATTGCCGTGGTTCGGCATGGGCAGGTCGTTGAGCTTGGGGCGCATGATGCGTTGATTGATCGTGGGGGGGCTTATGCGGCGTTGTATCAGACGTATTTGCAGAGTGCTCGGGTGGGGGATTTGGTGGCTGGGTGATTGGGGGTATATCCGTTTTTGGGTGATGTTTGAGATTGGTTCCGCTCTTACAGC